>JAMQPJ010000365.1 GCA_023717585.1 Thermoanaerobaculia bacterium | reverse complement strand
GGGGTCAGGCGGGGGTCAGGCAGGAGGGGCGCCGTTCGCGGGAGCCGGGGCGGGCGCCTGAAGGGCGTTCTCGAGGGCGTCCCTCTTCGCCTTGGCCACGAGCTGGGCCCGGCTCGAATCGTTCGGCCGATCCTCCGAGATCCGCCCGTCGCGGATGCGGATGATGCGGCGCGCATGTGCCGCGATGTCTTCCTCGTGGGTGATGATGATGATCGCGTTTCCCTGCTCGTTCAGCTCCCGGAAGAGGCGCATGATCTCCTCGCCCGTCTCCGAGTCGAGGTTTCCCGTCGGTTCGTCCGCGAGGAGGAGCGACGGGCCCGTTACGAGAGCGCGCGCGATCGCGACGCGCTGCCGCTGCCCGCCCGAGAGCTCGTTCGGGTTGTGATGGGCGCGGTCCGAAAGGCCGACGTGGGCGAGCGCCTTTTCCGCCCGTTCGCGCCGCTCCCGTTTCGAGGCGCCGGCATAGACGAGCGGCAGCTCGACCTGGGCGAGCGCGCTCGTGCGCGCGAGCAGGTTGAAGGTCTGGAACACGAATCCGATTTCGCGGTTCCGGACGCGAGCCAGCTCGTCGTCGGTCATCTCGTGCACGGGCGTCCCGCTGAGCCTGTAGATGCCGCCCGTGGGCGTGTCGAGGCACCCGATCAGGTTCATGAGCGTGGACTTGCCCGAGCCGGAGGGTCCCATGATCGCCACGTACTCGCCGCGGTCGATCGAGAACGTCACGCCTCGGAGCGCACGCACCTTCTCTTCGCCGACGGAGTAGGTCTTTTCGATGTCGACCATCTCGATGAGCATCGGCGGCCTCAGCCCATGACCGCGCGCCACGCGACCTTGCCCACGACGAAGAGAAGCCAGAGCACGATCGGAATGGCCGTCGCGGTTCCCGTGGAGAGCCCCGGAAGCCGGCGGAATCCGATGACGAGGAGGAAGAGCACGGCGAACGAGAAGATGTCGATCGAGCTGCCGAGCGTTCGGAGCGCCGCGGGCGTCGAATCGTCGAGAAACGCTCCGACGTTCGAAGCCACGATGTTCTCCGCGGCCGTTTGCGTGAGCGAGCCGTCCGGCAACCGCAGGAAGAGGGGAATCGCGACGAGGGACCCGATCGCGCTCGGCAGTCCGGAGTGCGCCCAGATCGCCAGCAGCTGCGAGTACCGCGCGTCGGCTCCCATCATCTTCGCGGCGCCCCAGAGGATCAGCGCGACGAAGAAGAACGCGCCGGATCCGACGACGAAGACTCCCGCCGTGACGACCGCGGACCACTTCTGCATGAAGGCGACCTGCCGCTCGACCGCCCCGGCCGGAACCGAACGCCCGGATTTTTCGAGGGACGCCCGAATGGTCGCCTCGAGGTCGATCTTCGGCGAGGCCACCGCGTACGTGAGCGTCCCCAGAACGAGGCTCAGGAGAAAGGGCAGCCACCAGGTCGGCCGGGCGACGAGGCGCCGGAAGGTCTCTGACGGACTCGAGAACGTCCCGACGACCGCCGAGACCGGTGCGATCGGAGGTTCTGCCGCGGGGACTGGGGCGGCCGCGTCGCTCACTTCGCCGCCCTTTCTTCGGCCGGCGCCGCCTTCGCGGAGACTGGCAGGCCTTCGATGACCACGCCCTTCACCTCGAGGATGTCGCCGACGGCCTTGTGCCAGGCCACGATGCTCTTCAGGTAGGTCGCGACGACCTGCAGCTCGCTCGTGATCGCCGTCGTGAGGTCGTTCTGGATCTGCGCGACCTGGAACGAGGTCGTCATGCCGTTCTCGTACTTCTTCTTCTCGGCGTCGAGGTTCCGTTCCGCGAGCTCGCGCGCCTTGTTGGCCGCGGCGACGCTGCGGTAGGCCGTGTCGATCGCGCGGGCCGCCGCGCGCACCTCGACCTGCAGGTTCGCCTTCGTGATCGCGAAGTTCGTCCGCGAAAGCTCGAGATCGGCGTTCGCAATGGCGTCGTTTCCGCGGGCGACGTTGTTCCCGATGGGCACGACGAACGCGACACCCAGCGTCCAGCTCGGGTACGTCCGGTGGAAGATGTCCTGGACCGCGTCGCTGTAGTTCAGCTGCGTGAACGTTCCGTCTGGATTCTGGACGAGCGCCTGGGCGCCGAGTCCGTTGAAGCCGTAGCTGCCCGAGAGATCGAGGCGCGGCCGGAGCTGATTTCTCGTGTAGGCGCGCGTGACCTTTTTCGACTCGATCGAGATGAGCGCCTGCCGGACCTCGGGGCGGGTCTCCAGCGCCCGCTTGAAGCCGGCTTCCACGTCCGCCTGAAAGCCCTCGCGCAGGGACTCGCGCGTCGGCCGGTCCGTGGGAACGATCGGCCGGGACCAGTCCGGCTGCGACTGGACGTTCAGGAGGCGGCGCAGCCGGTCCTGGGCGTCGCCGATGAGGCCCTCCGCCGTGATGATGTCCTGCTCGCGCTGCGCGATCGTGACCTCGGTCTGGACGACGTCGATCGGAGCGAGCGCCCCTACGTCGATCTTGATCTTCGTGATGCGGTTCAGGTCCTTCGCCCGCGCGAGGGCTTCCTCTTTGGCGCGCAGGTTCTCGACGGCATAGACGAGGTCCCAGTAAGCGTATTCGGAAAGCTGGATCGCCGACTGGACCGCGCGCACGAAGTCGTAGCCCGAGGCGTCGCGCGAGAGCTTCGCCTGAACCACGAACCGCTCGTTCACGGCCGCGCCGAGGTTGCGGAGAAGAGGCTGCGTGAAGCTGGCCGTGAGCCCGCTCGAGTACGTGGGATTGACCGTCGTGAAGCCCGGAATCGCCTGGTCGAGCCGGCGATTCGTCCAGCCCAGGGCATACGTGGTTCCGTAAGGCAGAAAGCCCCCGAACGTGAAGTTGCCGGTCGTCGTCTTCGTCTCGCTCGACTGGAGGCGAGAGGCCGTCGCGTTCTGTGAGTCCGTCAACCCGAGGTCGAGCTCGACGTACGGGTCGAAGGCGCCTTTCGCCGACTGGATGCCGAATTGGGACTGGTCGAGGTTGTAGGACGCCACGTCGAGGTCCAGAACGTTCTGGAGAGTGAGCGCGACCGTCTGCTGGAGCGAGAGCTCGATCTTCTCGCCCGAGGGCAGCGACACGGCCCGGCGGGCCTTCGCGGCCACGGGAACGGAAACGGCGTCGCTCGCACGGGCGGCTGGAGCGGCGAGAGCCGCGGAAGCCGTGAGGGCCAGCGCCGCGAGACGTTCCCAGCCGAGGGCGATCCGGCGCGGGCGCGCGGGGTTCGACGAGCGGTCACGAGTCACGAGAACCTCCTGAAACCGAAGAGGATAATAGTGGAAGAGCATCCGTCAGAGAGTACGGAGCCTGGGCGAAAAAGTTTCCCCGATTCCGCTCATTGGCCTTCGAGCGGGAAGTGACAGGCCACGCTTCTCCCGCCGTCCGCGGGCCCCGCGACCAGGGCGGGCACTTCCTGCGTGCAGACCGGCCGTGCCGAGGCACAGCGGGGATGAAACGGGCATCCGGAAGGGGCGGCGAGAGGCGAAGGCGACTCGCCCGGCCTCGGACGCGCGGCCCTCGGCCCCGGCGTCTCCCGGGGCCGGGAGGCCAGGAGCAGCGCCGTATACGGGTGACGAGGAGCGGCGAAGAGGGCCGCCGTCGCGGCCTCCTCGACGATCCGCCCCATGTACATGACCGCCGTGCGTTCGGCGATCCACCTCACGACGGAGAGGTCGTGGCCGATGAAGAGATACGCGGGGCCAGGCGGCGTTTCTTTCTGGAGGCTCCTCAGCAGGTTGAG
>JAMQPJ010000360.1 GCA_023717585.1 Thermoanaerobaculia bacterium | reverse complement strand
GAAGACGTCGTGGGACGCGGGCGAGGCCGCGCGCCGCCTGCGCCGGCTCGTCGCCGACGCCGCGGCCTCTCTCCCGGACGACGAGCCCGAGAGTGTGGACCTCGTGGCGCTGGACGAGGCGCGCCTCGACGATCTCCGGCTCGACTTCGAGTCGCTTCTCGTGCGCCACCTCGCGGACCTGCGCGCCGGAGGCGAACGGGTGCCCGACGATCCCGTCCTCGACCTCTACTTCACGTTCGCGCGCTTCCACGACGTGTCGAAACTCGTGCCCCCGCCAGGCCGTGCCATGTCCGAGGGGGCCTTCGACGTCCTCGCGGCGCGGGGAAGAGGCGGTGCGCGCCTCGCGATCCTCTGCAAGGACCCGTCGAAGCTGCTCGGCGAGACGCTGAACGCTGCCGCGGCGACGGTGTCGATGTCGGCGACGCTCTCCCCGCCGGAGTTCTACCGAGACCTCCTCGGCCTGGATCCCGACCGGACGACGGTGCTCCGCCTGCCTTCGCCCTTCCCGCGCGAGAACCGGTCCGTCTTCATCGCCCCGGACGTCGATACGACGTACGCGGCGCGCGGGCGCGGCGCCCCGCGCCTCGCGGCGCTCGTCGCGGACGTGGCGCGCGCCTGCCCGGGCAACGTCCTCGCCCTCTTTCCGTCGTACCGGTTTCTCGACGAGGTGCGCGCCCACCTGCCCGCGCTCGCGGGCCGCCGCGTGCTCCGTCCCTCCGACCGCTCGACGGAGCTGGAGCGGAATTCGGTTCTCGCGGCCATGCGCGACGGCGGAGCCCCCCTGCTCGTCTTCGCCGCCTCCGGAGGCGCTTTCGCCGAGGGCGTCGACTATCCCGGCGAGATGCTCCAAGCCGTCGTGGTCGTGTCGCCCGCCCTGCCGATGGTCCGTTTCGAGCAGGAGCGCATGCGGCGATACTTCGAAGAGCGTTTCGAGCGCGGTTTCGAATACGCCTATGTCATCCCGGGCATGACGCGCGTCGTCCAGAGCGCGGGGCGCCTCATCCGGTCGGGAACGGATACCGGTGTCGTGGTCCTGGCCTGCCGCCGTTTCCTCCAGGAGCCGTACAGCCGCTACCTGCCGGCCGACTGGTACCTGGACGACCCCGCCGAGCTCGCCTGCATCGAGATCGGCCAGGCCACGAGGGAATTCTTCGCCCGCGTGAAGACCGGCGAGCTTCCCGTGCGGAACGACGACGACGAGAGCGATCAGCGCCCGGAGACGGACATCAGTCCTTCGGGTCGGAGCCGGGATCGCCGGGCGGCGTTTCGGGCGGCTCGAGATTGACGGCGGTGCTCTCCCCCGACGTGACGGTGCGCCGCCGGATCGAATCGCCGGCGGCGCGCACGGCGTCCGTGCCGGCTGCGTCGCCCTGAACCTCCACGATGACCGCGGTGATGTTGTCCACGCCCCCGCGGTCGTTCGCCGTGTCGATCAGCTCACGCACCGTCTTCTCGATGAGCCCGTCCGAGCGAAAGTGGGTGAAGAGATCCTCGTCGGGAACCATGCCCGTCAGGCCGTCGGAGCAGAGCAGGAACCGGTCGCCCGGACGGACGGGAACCTCGATCAGGTCGACCGAGACGTGCGCCGCGCCGCCGAGCGCGCGCGTCACGACGTTCTTGAGCGGGTGGCTCTTCGCCTCGTCCTCGCTGAGGATGCCGGCGTTGACCTGCTCCTGAACCCAGGAGTGGTCGTCCGTCAGGCGCCGCAGCTCCCCGTCGCGAAAGAGATAGGCGCGGCTGTCGCCGACGTGGACGAGCGTCGCGCGATCGGCGTCGAAGAGAGCCGCGACGACCGTCGTGCCCATGCCCTTCAGCTCGGGCCTGTTCTGCACCGCGCGCATGACCTTCTCGTTCGCCTTCTCGACAGCCGTCGTCAGCCGGTTCCCCTCGACGGACACCCGGCTGTTGAAGCCGAAGGGCCACGAGCTCTCGTGCTCCTCCTCGGTGGCGGCGATGTACTCCTGAATCGACTCGACGGTGATCCGCGAGGCGACCTCGCCGGCCGCGTGGCCCCCCATGCCGTCCGCGACGACGAAAAGGCCGCGTTCGGCGTCGAGGAGGTACGCATCCTCGTTGTGTCGCCTCTTTCGGCCGACGTCGGTGAGTCCGAATGCAGAGACGCTCACGCCGCGATTATCCCTTCCGCCCGAAGATACCGCTCGGAGTCTTTCGTTCCCCGCTGGTTCCCTTCTTCGGGCGCACCTCCTGAAGGAGCTTCAGGGTCTCGGCGTCCTCGGGAAGCCACGAGAGGGCCTGCTCGAGGTGACGCTCGGCTTTCGAATTCAGTCCGGCCTGGATGAAGAGCTTGCCGGCGTCGCGATGGAAGAGCGCGTTGTTGCCGTCGAGCTTGATCGCGGCCTCGATGGCGTCGACGCCCCGGCGCACCTGACCGACGACCTTCATGCAGGCCAGCGCGAGATAGTGGAATGCCTTGGCGTCCTTGTCCCAGTGCTTGACGGCGAGGTCGAACTGCGTGATGGCGTCCGGAAAATTGCCCTCGCGGTAAGCCTTGACGCCCTTCGCGAGGTAGATTCGCGCGAGCGCCGCCGGATCCTGGGATATGGGGCGGTTCTTGTCGAGCTCGAGGTCGTGGGCCTTGCGCCGCGCCGGGTTCGTGAGGACGTTCACCGCCTCGGTCAGAAGCTGGAAGCGCTCCTCGGCGGCCTTCTTCTCGGCGGCTTCCCGGAAACGGTCGGGGTGACCCTCCCGGGCGAGGAGCCTGAACCTCACGCGGACTTCCGACTCGGAAGTGTCGCGGGAAACCCCGAGCACGTCGTAGTAACTCGTCAACGAAACCTCGAGGGGCGCCCCGCCCACACGATCCTTGTTGTCGGCACCCTTCAGATTCTGACACCGGGGGGCCCAATTTCAAACAATCCGTGAGCGGGCTCACGTCTCCTTGCGGCTGACCTCGCGGCGCGCGAAGGCCCGGACCGCGTCGGGGACGTTCCGGTCGCCCGCGAGGGTCTTCTGGTCCTTCGAATTGAGGCGGATGACGAGCGAAAGCGTGACGTCGAGCGGCGATCGGGGGTTCCTCACGATGTTCCGCATGATCCCGTAGTGGCGCATCCAGTCGCGCCGGAACCCGATGCTCCGGAGAACGTCCTCGGAGACGCTCCTCATGTTTGCGATGGTCTCCGCGTCGCCGTCCCGGGTCTTCGGAGATTTCAGGACCGCGGCCGAGACGAGCCGGTTGCGGTCCTGCACGAGGAACATCCGCTCCTCCTTGTTGCCGCGGTACGCGAGCCGGATCTTCTGGACGACACTCATCGTCGCCACCCGCGCGAAAAGGCTCCGTTTGGCGGCCTCGCTGAGACCCGCCTCGTCCACTTCCACGGCCGCAACCGCGGCCTGGGCCGCAGCCGGGGCTTCCTCCTCGACCGCCTCCTCGACTTCCCCGGCGGCGTCCCGTTCGCGCTCCTGCTTGAGGAAGAACTCCTCGAGAAACTCGTCCGCCCGGCGACGGATCTCGGACGAGAGCCTCGGATTCTCGAACAGCCGCTCGACGATGACCGGTGCCGCGAGGAGCCGCGTCTGGTTCGTGACGATGATGTCCTGGAGCGGCGCGTCCACGCGCTCGGCGAGCCAGGCAAGGGTCTCGTTCGAGACGGCTTTGTGCCGTATGAGGGGTTCCAGCACGTAGGCATCCTGCGTGTGCTGGGCCATGGCGGCGAGCTGCTCGGTCCGAACCCCCGGACTCAGAACGGCGCTTCTCAGCGACCCCGCATCGAAGATCTTGAAGGACTCCGCTGCGATGGCGGCGAGGTGCGGGTCGCCCGACGCAATGATGCTGGCGATCGCGCGGACGAGCTCCTCCGGGGGCAGCGGGACCATCCCCCGGGCCGCAAAATCGAGGATTTGCGGCGTGGCTTTGCCCTGCTCGATCTGGGCGAGGAGGTCGGTTTCGGGAGCGCCTTCCGTCACGGGTCGAGCTTACGCCCGGACCCCCGGCTTTCGCGCCGGTCAGCCCTTCCGGGCCGCGTCGATGACGTAGTTCTTGACGATCTCGTGCTCGCCGCCCAGCACGCCGAGGGAACGGCCGTCCACGACGACCTCGACGACCCCGGCGTTTCCGAGCGTGAGCGTGAACGTGCCGCCATTCGAGAACTCGCGGCGCGAGCCCTTCGGAAAGAGCCCGCGCACGACGAGCTTTCCATCCACCAGGACTTCGGCCCAGCACTCGTCGCGAAAGGTGAGAGAGAGCGTTCTCCCCTGCCCGGACGCCGCAGGAGAGAAGGCGCTCGGCAAAAAAGTGCCCGCGGGCAGGGCCACGGTCGCGGCCGCGACCGCTGGCGGTAGGGCCAGAGACGCCGGGCCGCTCTCGGCGCGCGCGACCGGTGCCGCGGAGGCGGCAGAGCCGCGGCGATCCGCGCCGCGCGTCCTGAGGAACGCCGCGGCGCCGGTCACGACGGCAAGGACGAGCGCGATGGCGATCCCGCGCAGCGTCGTCGAGGACGACACCGCGCGCCGCGGCGTCGACAGGCGAAGACCGGCCGTGCTCATCGGCGCCTGTCGCTGGCGCTTCGCGCAGTCCTCTTCCCAGCCCGCGTGCACATGCCGGAAGGCCGCGACCGCGCGCTCGGCGTCGAGACCGAGATGCAGCGCGATCACCCTCACGAAGCCTTTCGAGAAAACGCCGGCGGGAAGCTGGTCGTAACGCCCGGACTCGAGAGCGGCGATGTGCCGCATCGAAACTTTCGTAGCGGCCGAGACCTGCTCCCGGCTCACGTCTCGAAGCTCGCGTTCGCGGCGAAGTTCCTCGCCGAATTCCTGAGCTGTCTCGGCACTCACCCGATTCCCCGTAACGTGTTAGCCTAAGGCGACTTACCGCTTCTGTCAACGTCCTTGAGGCCGTTTTCGAGCAATTTTCGTGCGCAGGCGGAAAGAAGAGCGTCGGCGTTCGGGTCCTCCGCGAGCCGCCGCCACTCGCCGCGCGAGGCCGACGTCAGGAGCGACAACGCCGCCGGGCGGGGCGTCGCGCGATGAGTCAGAAGCGCGA
>JAMQPJ010000331.1 GCA_023717585.1 Thermoanaerobaculia bacterium | reverse complement strand
GCTCTTCTTCATCTGCCGGCTGCGCCCGTCCAGCTACTACTGGATCGACTACGTCGTGCAGGTGGCGGGAACCCTCGCGCTCTTCCTCCTGCCGGCGGTCTTCCTCCACTTCTTCCTGCTCTTCCCCGCGAAGAAGACGTTCCGGTTCGCCGAACGCGCCGCCGGCGACGCGCCCGCGGCGCCGTGGCTCGGTTTCCTGCAGCGCTTCCTGAACCGCTCGCCCCTCCTCTTCACGCTCCTCTACACCCTTCCGCCCGTGCTCTACGTGCTTCAGATGGCGGGTGCGCGCCACGGCGGGACGCGGCGCCTCATTTACGGGGCCCCGACGCTGAACTGGATCCTCCTCGCGGACTACCTCATCCTCGGGCTCCTCGCGCTCGCGCACACGTGGTGGACGAGCGAGGACCGCGCCCAACGCCAGCCCATCCTCGTCCTTCTCCTCGGGACCGTGGCCGGCATCGTGCCGTTCGTCGTGTTCGCCGTCTTCTTCCCGTCGCTGTTCCGCGAGGACCGCTATCTCGCGTGGGGCGTCGTCCCGATGGCGATCATTCCGCTCACGTTCGCGTACGCGATCGTGCGATTCCGGCTCTTCGACGTCGAGGTCATCGTCCGCAAGTCGCTCGTCTACGCGATCCTGACGGCCGTCGTCACCGGCTTCTACGCGCTCTGCGTCGTCGCGGGCAACGCCCTCGTGTCGACGGTCTCGTCGTCGATGCTGTTCTCCTCCCCGGCGTTCGCGTTCGGCTTCGGCCTCGTCGTCGTGCTCCTGTTCGACCCGCTCCGGCGGCGGATGCAGAGCGTCGTGGATCGCGTGTTCTTCCGCGACCGCGCCGACTTCCAGCGCGCTCTCCTCGACATGAGCCGCTCGGTCGTGTCGCAGCTCGAGAGGCCCAAGCTCCGGACGCTCCTGACCTCCCGGACGGCCGAGCTCCTCAGGCTCGAGAGCCTCGATCTCCTGCTGCCGCGCGGCGAGGACGGCGTCTTCACCGACGGGTCCGCCCTGGACGGGTCGGGGGGCGGCGCGGGCCTTCCCGCGCTTCCGATGGGGGCGGTGCTGCCACGGCTCGTGCTCGAGAAGGGCGTGCCGGTCCGGCTCGCGGAGCTCGACGGGTGGACGCTCGACGCCGATTCCCGCGCCTTCGTCGCGGCCGGCAAGCGCCGGCACGTCACGGTCGTGCTGCCGCTCGCGACGCACGGCAAGCTCCTCGGGCTTCTCGCGGTCGGGCGCAAGCGCTCGGAGGAGGAGCTTTCCCGGGAGGACCTCGACCACCTCCTCACGATCGCGAACCAGGGCGCCCTCGGGCTCGAGGCCGCGGGCCTGCACGAGGAGCTCACGCGGCGCGCCGAGATGGAGCGGGACCTCGACATCGCGCGCGAGATCCAGACGAGCCTTTTCCCGCGCGAGCTTCCGCGCGTGCCCGGCGTCTCGTTCTTCGGCTTGAGCCGGCCGGCCCGCGTCGTCGGCGGCGATTTCTACGACTTCCTCGAGGTGGACGGCGACGTGAGCGATGGCGGGCGCCTCGCCCTCGTCGTGGGGGACGTCTCCGGCAAGTCGATTCCGGCCTCTCTCCTCATGGTCGCCGCGAAGGAGATCGTCTACGCGCGGGCGATGGCCGATCCCGATCCCGGCGTCGTGTTCCGGGAGTCGAACCGGCGCCTCTACGACATCAAGCGGCGGATGTTCGTGTCGCTCGCGTATTTCCTCCTCGATCCGGGGGCGCTGTCTCTCACGTATGCCTTCGGCGGGCAGCCGACCCCTCTCCTCGTGCGCGCGGGCACGGGCGCCGCGGTGGAGATTCCCGCCCCCACGAACCGGCTCCCTCTCGGCGCCTTCCGCGAGGTGCCTTACGACACCGTCACGTTCTACCTTTCACCCGGCGACCTCCTTCTCTTCTACACCGACGGCCTGAACGAGGCGATGTCGGCCGAAATGACACCGTACGGGGACGAAAGGCTCAAGGCGTCGTTCGTGCGCCATGCGAGCCGGCCGCTCCCGGAGCTCGCCGAGGAGCTTTTGGAGGACATCCGGCAGTTCACGGGAGAGGCCGAGCAGTACGACGATCAGACCTTCGTTCTCATGCGCATCGGTTGAGAAACCAGGAGAGAACTTAGGCCCGGGCGGCGCGTATCATCTGGGAGACCGCTCGTGCGGTGCCCGGAGGAGAAATGCCCCTGACGTCCCGCCGCTCTCTGCGCCCCGTTCTCCTCACCCTCGCGGTGGCGGGACTGGCCCTTGCCGGAACGGCCGGGGCCTACTTCATGAGAACCCGCCGGGACGTGACGACGTCCTCGGAGAAGGCGTGGAGGGCGTATCACGAGGCGGCCGAGAACGACCTGAAGATGTACGAGCGCGAGGCCATTTCCGGCTACGCGGCCGCGCTGCAGGAAGACCCTCATTTCGTCATGGCGACGCTGCGCCTCGCCGAAAAGATGCGCGGGCGCGATCCCGACCGGGCGAAGTCGCTCCTCGCGTCGGCGGCGCGCCATCGCGACGAGATCACCGAGCGCGAGAAGCTGCTTCTCAGGATCTACGAGGAGCGCTGGGGCCGGCGTGACATGGCGGTCCTCGGAAAGCTCTTCGACGAATACGTCGAGCGCTTCCCGGGCGACCCGGAGGGGTATCGGTTCCGGGCGAACCACCTCTCGATGGTGAACCGGAATTCGGACGCCATCGCGGAATACGAGCGCCTCCTCGCGATCAACCCGAACTACGCGACCGCCTACAACACGCTGGGTTACTACTGGGCCGAGCGCGGCGACTTCGCGAAGGCCGAGGACTTCCTCAAGAGGTACCGGTATCTCGCGCCCGATCAGGCGAACCCGTTCGACTCCCTCGGCGAGCTGTACGCCCGCATCGGGCGGTACGACGAGGCGGAAGAGAACCTTCGAAAGGCCCTCGCCATCAAGGAGGACTTCTTCGCGTCGTACGGCCACCTCGGTTCGGTGGAGGTGGGGCGCGGCCATCCCGAGAAAGCGGCCGTCTGGTTCCGCAAGGCCGCCGACGCCGCGGCCGGTCCCTGGAACCGGGCGGAATTCCGCTACCTCGTCGTCGTGACGCTCTGCGACGCCGGAAAGATCGAAGAGGCACGCAAGGAATTCGACGACATGACCGCCGAAGCGCGCAGCTTTCCCGCCGGGAGCGAGGCGAAGTCCATGGCCCTCCAGGCGCTTTTCCGCCGCACCGTCTTCCTCGCGCGCGCGGGTGACGCCGCGGAGGCCGACGCCGCTCTCGAGGCCGTTCTGAAGGCCACTCCCCCGGAAGGCGACGCGGAGAAGGCGAAGGGATACGCGCGGGATCTCGCTTTCCTTCGCGGCGTCGTGGCCGCGAGGGCCCGCCGGTTCGCGGAGGGCGCCGAGATCCTCGGGAAGGCGCTGGCCGATGACGGGCCGTCGGGCTTCGGCGGGACGGAGTACTACTCGCGCAAGGACACCGCCCGGATTCTCTTGGCCGACTGTCTTTTCCGGCTCGGCCGGAGGGAGGAGGCCGAAAAGGCGCTCCAGCCGGTTCTCGCGCGCAATCCCCGGTACCAGCCGGCGCTCGACCAGCTCGCGCGCATCAAGGGATGAATCCAGGGATGAAGGGATGAGCGGAGGCCGTTCTCCGGGGCGAGATCTCGAAGCCTTCGCGCTCAAGAAGAAGGTCCTCCGCCTCGAGACCCTCTACGACGTGAGCCGCTCGCTCACGTCGGCGCGCGAGGAGAAGGCGCTTCTCGAGGAGATCCTCGCGCGCGCCGTTCCGGTTCTGGACGCGGCCCGCGGTTTCGCGGCCGCCTTCGAGGACGCAGAGGGCTCGGGGACGGTCGCCGCGCTCGGGCTCGAGCCCGCGCCGGGGCCGCTCGCGGTCGCGTCGGACCCCTTCGTCCTCGACCTCGCGCGCGCGAAGACGTCGCTGTCGCGCGGCAAAGAGACCGTCCTCGGCTCCGGTATCGAGAGCGTGGCCGGTGTGCCGCTTCTCGCGGGAGGCCGCGTGCTCGGCGTGCTCGTGGTCCTCGATCGCGAGGCGCGGGGCGGCGACGCGCCGTCGTTCGACGAAGAGGATCGCCGATTCCTCGTTTCGCTGGCGGGGCTCGTCGCGCCGGCGCTCGAGGCGGCGCGACGCCTCCGGACGCTCGCCGCCGACCTCGACCGTCTCCGGGAGGAGAACCGCTCGCTCAAGGGCAGTCTCGGCGTGGACGAGATCCTCGTGGGCGACTCGCCGGCGATGCGACGCGCCAAGGAGCTCGTCGCCCGCGCGGCGGCGTCGCGGGTCAACGTCCTCGTCACAGGCGAAAGCGGCACGGGCAAGGAGCTCGCGGCGAAGCTGCTGCACGCGGGCTCGCCGCGCCGCGAGGGCCCTTTCCTCGCGCTCAACTGCGCGGCCGTTCCCGAAAGCCTGCTCGAGAGCGAGCTTTTCGGGATCGAGCGCGGCGTCGCGACGGGCGTCGAGGCTCGGATCGGCAAGTTCGAGCTCGCGAACGGCGGCACCATCTTCCTCGACGAGATCGGCGACACGCCGCTCGCCATCCAGGCCAAGCTCCTCCGCGTCCTGCAGGAGCGGGAGATCGAGCGTATCGGCGGCCGTGCGAAGGTGCCGGTCGACGTGCGGGTCGTCTCGGCGACGCATCAGGACCTGCCCGCGGAGATCCGCGGCGGGCGCTTCCGCGAAGACCTCTTCTACCGGCTGCGTGTCGTGGAGATCCGGATGCCCGCTCTGCGCGAGCACCGCGAGGACATTCCGCGCCTCGCGGGGCACTTCCTCGCGCGCATCGCGGCGCGCGACGGCCGCCGCGCGCCCTCGCTCTCGCGCGACGCCGTGAAGGCGCTCCTCGACTATCCGTTTCCCGGCAACGTGCGCGAGCTGGAGAACCTCCTAGAGGGGGCCGCGGCGCTCGTCTCGGGCGACACGATCGAGGCGGCCGACCTCCAGTTCGGCATCGCGAACGAAAGCGGGCTCGAGCTGCACCCCACGTCCGCGGACCTCCGGAACGTGGAGAACGCGCACATTCTCCGCGTCCTCGCGCAGGTGAAGGGCAACAAGAGCCGCGCGGCGAAGCTGCTCGGGGTCAGCCGGCGAACGCTGTACCGGAAGAGGATCTAGGGAATCCTTCGAGCCCTCGCGGGTGAGCGTCTCGTGATTTTCTCACGCCTCCTTGCGGATCAGCTTCCCGAGCGCGGTCCGATCCGGCGCCAGGAGCTCGGCGATGCGCGGGGGGTTGACGTCGGCGACGATGAGCTGGCCGATCTCGGTGTTGACCTCGCGGAAGATGCCGTGGACTTTCATCTTCGCGGCCTGATAGTGGTTGTCCTCGGTGGGGGAGACGTAGTGCACCGAGTCGACCCGGAAGCGGTGGATCAGAAACAGGTGCACGAGGTCCATCAAACGCTTCTTGCGGAGCGCCAGCGCGTAGGTGTTCTGGTCGCGCACCGAGAGGATGCTGCGGCCGCGCCGGTCGTGGATGGGGGCGAAGATGACGTTCGCGTGCTTCTCGTCCCCGTTGCCGTAGATCCCGAGCTCGAGGAGCTCAGAGCCGGCGCGGTGCGGCAGCAGCTGGACGCGGAGCGGGCCCGGAAGGCCGTAGTGCTGCGTCCACATCCCGAGCCACTCCTCGAGGAGCTTCTTCGGCACCTCGGTCTGAACGAGGTGCTGGTGCTGGGTCGAGCCCTTGCCCATCGCCATCGTGGTCGCCGTCCGCCCCGACGTGGCGGTCAGCGCGGCATCCGCGCGCGGCCCGCCGACGAGGGTCTGCGGTGTGCGGTACGGCGACTCGACCATGCGGAGCTTCCGTTGCAAACGGGCGAGGGCCAGCGCGCCGTCCTGCTTGACGGCGGTCGCCAGCTCCTCGGCGGCGAGACCGTCGATCTGGTGGCCGCCGTACGTGATGAAGTTGAAAACGAAGCCCAGCTTGGCGAGCTCGTCGGGGAATCGCCTCATCTCCTCGTCGCTCATGCCGGTGGTGTCCCAGCTGAACGACGGCGAGAGGTTGTAGGCGAGCATCTTATCCGGGTACACGGCGTGGATCGCCTCGGCGAACTCGCGTGCGTCGTGGAGGTTGGGTGTCTTCGTCTCCATCCACAGGATGTCGGCGAATGGTGCCGCGGCGAGCGACTTGGCGACGGCGTACGGGATGCTTCCGCGGACCTGGTAGAAGCCCTCCGGAGTCCTCGGCAGCTCGCAGTCCCAGGCGACGTCGACGCCCAGCGCGCGTGCCTTCTCGCGGGCGGCATAGAGCGAGGCGCTCGCCGCGAACCGGCGCCACTCGTCGGGGCTCGTCTCGAGCGGCTCGCCTTCGCTCGCGCGGAAGTCGAGAACCTCGGCGACCACCTCGCCGTAGGGCTCGAGGATGGCCTCTGTTTCCCAGGCCGCGAGGAAAGCCGAAGCGACCCGGTCGAACGTGGCGTCGAGCGAGACTTCCTTCCCGTTCCGGTAGGCCGCCGCGGCCTCCGCGGCCAGGCGCAGGAGGCCTTTCCGCTCGAGCCACGCGGCGGCGACGGTGTGCTCGCCGTCGGGGAGGGCGTAGAGCAGGTGGCCGTTGAGGTCGCGGACGCCCAGCTCATAGAAGTGCCGGATCAGAGCCAGGTAGCACGCCTTGTAGGCCGGCACCACGGGGTTCGTTGCGCCGAGGAGGAACGGCTGGTCGCGCTCGTCGGCGCGGCCCTCGAGGAGGTTCGCCGCCTCCGCGTCGGTGCGGGCGACGACGATGCCGGCGACCCCCATGACATCGAGCTGGAAACGGGCGGCGTTCAGTCGTTTGTTCTGCTCGTCCTGCGCGACCAGCACCTTGCCGCCCTGGTGGCCGCACTTCTTGGTGCCGGGGCGCTGGTCCTCGATGTGGTAGCCCGGGACGCCTGACTCCACGAGGCGGCGGATCAGGTTGCGAACGTGCGGGTCGCCGCCATGGCCGGTGTCGGCGTCGGCGATGATGAACGGCCGGAAGTCGTAGGCCGGCGTCGCGGCGCGCTGCGCCTCGGTCATCCGCGAGCGCAGGTACTGCTGGTTGCGGTCGGCGGTGAGCAGGGCGCGCACCCACGTGGCGGCCTCGTCGGGGACCTGGCTGAGCGGGTAGCTCGCGAGATCGGGCCCCGGGTCCTCGCTCGTTCCTCCCTTGGCGGAGACCGCCCAGCCGCCGAGGTAGATCCCTTCGATCCCCATCCGCTTGATGGTCACGGCCTGCCCGGGCGAGTAGGGGCCGAACGTCGTGATGCTCTTCTTCTGGGCGAAGAGCTCGCGCAGGCGGTCGTAAAACGAAACCGCGGCTTCGCGCGCGACCGTGTAGTCGCGGGCGATCGTGCCGCGCTGCTCGACGACCTGGCGCGCGGTGTAGAGGCGGGTAAGCCCTGCGAAGCGCGGGCTGTCGAACCACCGCTGGGTGGCGGAGACTTCTTCTTCGAACGAGCTCATGGAGGGGCCCCCTGTGATAACCGCGCAGTCTAACGCCGACCGAACGCCGCCGGATTCTCCGCAACG
Organism: Thermoanaerobaculia bacterium; assembly: GCA_023717585.1. Classification (GTDB taxonomy): domain Bacteria; phylum Acidobacteriota; class Thermoanaerobaculia; order UBA5066; family UBA5066; genus Fen-183. The sequence continues at coordinate 4,631 of JAMQPJ010000331.1, read as the reverse complement.
CCCCAAACCCCTTGATTTCAGCGCCCGGCGAGAGTCGAAACCAAGAGGTCTCAGTGTACGACAATTTGATACATCGTGACGTATTAGCTCATCAAGGCTAAGTAATTTGCTTAGAATGGTAATATGACAATGTGTGGCGCAAGTCATATTAGTGTGACATTACGGCGCAAGTCATAACCTCCGCCGCATTTCCTTATAACATTCCAGGAAACCTTATCTTTCCAACAGCTTAGCTTCACTTCTGCCGCCTCGGTTTGAGGTGCAGGTTCTCTGGCCCGCCGATTGCGATGCATGTCCCAACCGGAGGCACCAGAATGTTCAGCGAGGGCGGAAACAAGGCTGTGACGGCTGTGACGGCGCAAGCTTCCGCGCAGATCGCGGCTCTGCCGCTGCGCTCTTTCTCTCACGCGTCTCTCCCGGAACCGCTCGTTTCCCCGATGCGCGCGCACCGGGCGATCGTTCCGCTGCTTCTCGCGGAAGCGGCCGCCTTCGCTCTCGCGGCGGGGTCGGGTAAGATTCCTGCGTTCCTCTTCACAGCGGTTCGCGCGCTCCTGACGTTCTAAAGCTCCGAGAGGGGATTGCCGTAAGCTGATGTCGTCGGACGAGCGTCGCGAGGTGCACCTGACCATTCCGGTCGCGCCGGAGATGGAAATCGCCGCCACGGCGCAGGTCGCGGCTCTGGGCGAGTGGATGGAGATGGGCCGCGACAAGATCGACGAGGTGAAGATGGCCGTCGTCGAAGCCTGCATCAACGCCTTCGAGCACAGCGCGACGCCGGATCACAAGGTGGAGCTCGCGTTCCGCGTAGGCGCCGAAGAAGGCGGCCGGGGCGCGTATCTCGAGGTCGACGTCGCGGACTCGGGGCATGGATTCGATCCGACCCGCCTCAAGACTCCCGAAATCGCGGCCGCACTGAGGTCCAGCCGGAAACGCGGCTGGGGGATCAAGATCATCGAAAGCCTGATGGACGACGTCCGGATCGAGAGCGGCGAACAGGGCACGCGCATCGTGATGCGCAAGTATCGATAAGGTATAAAGGACCGAATGAGCGAGACCTTGAAAGTCGTCGTGGACCGGCCCGATGCCACGGTCGCCGTCCTCCGGACCGACGGTTACATCAACAACACCGGCGGCGAGGAGATCGCGAAAGAAGCCTATGCCCTTCTCGGGTCGGGAGTGAATCGCCTGCTCCTCGACCTCGAGAAGACGAAGATCGTCAACTCCATCGGGATCTCGATTCTCATCGAGATCCTTGAGAAGCTCCTGGATCAGGGGGGGAAACTGGCCTTCTGCCGTCTGACGCCGACGATCGAGAAGACGTTCCAGATCATGGGGCTCGCTCAATATGCACGGATCTTTCCCGCTCCCGAGCCCGCCCTCGCCTGGCTCCGGGGCGAGTCCGAGTAGCGCGGCGATTTCCGGGCTTTCCGCCCCCGCGGCGCACCCCCGCGCCGCGATCCTCACCGCGCACGAGACGCTCGCGGCGCTCGACCCCTTTTCCGACCGCGAACGGCTCTTCTTCGGAATCCTCACCGCCCTTCTGACGGCGGCGCAGGCGGGACGCGGCGTCCTCGTGGATCCGGCGCAGCCGGCGCGATCCGCATGCGCCGGACTCGAACCTCCTCTCTCGGTTCTCGAGGCGCTCGCGGCGCGCGCGGCCGGTTCCGGCCGGGTCACGGACCCTCTGTCCGAAACCGTGTCGCGGGCTCTCTTCGGCACGGATGCCGATGGTGTCGCGCCCGGACGCGGGGGCGGCGAGGCGCCGGTCGCGATTCCCCTCACGGTTCAGGAAGAGGCGCTGGCGCTCCTGGTCCTCGAGAGACCTCCCGGCGATCCGGTCGGCTTCGCCTCGGTGACGGCTCACGCCGCGCGCCTCCTCGACTCCCTGCGCATGGCCGACAAGGTGCAGAAGGCCGACTTCGAGCTGAAGTACCGGGTCTGGGAGCTCCAGAGCCTCTACGACGTCGGGCTCTCCATCGCGGGAACTCTCGACCTCGACTCTCTCGCCGAGGACATCCTCTACAAGTCGATCTCGCTCCTGAACGCGCGCACCGGAACGCTCATCGTGTGCGACCGCGCGGCGGACACGCCCGTCTACGTGCGCCACCTGGGAGAGCCGCTCCTGGACGGCGAGTCGGCCCGCCTCCTCCCGTCGACGGTGCTCCGCTGCAACACGCGGGAGGAACGCGTGGGGCTCCTCGCGAACGCGCCGGCGGAAAAGCTGCTCGCCGTGCCGATCCTCGCCGACGGGCGCTGGCTCGGCGTGCTCGTCGTGGCGGACAAGGAGAACCGCGGCGGCTCGATCGACGATTTCACCGAAGCCGACGAACGCGTCCTGTCGCTCTTCGCGAACCAGGCCGCGATCGCGCTCGAGAACGCGCGCCTCCACCGCGAGGCGGTCGAGAAGGAGAAGATGGAGCGCGAGATGGAGCTCGCGGCCTCCATCCAGAAGACGATTCTTCCCGACACGCTCCCGGACGTTCCCGGCCTCGTCATCTCGGGCGCGAACCGGCCGACGAAACAGGTCGGGGGCGATTACTTCGACGTGTACCCTCTCGCGGACGGACGCACGGCCTTCTGTGTGGCCGACGTTTCGGGGAAGGGCGTGCCGGCGGCGCTCCTCGTGTCCACCGTGCACGCCTGCCTGCATCTCCTGGTGCCGAACAACGCCTCGGACCTGCCGGGCCTCGTCGCGCGCGTGAACCGCCATCTCGTCGGGTTCTCCTCGACGCGCAAGTTTGCGACGCTCTTCATCGCGGTCTACGACCCCGCGTCCGGAGTGCTGACGTACGTCAACGCGGGACACAACCCCGGGCTCTGGCTCTCGCCGGGGGGCGTCGTCCTCCTGCCGAGCGGGGGAGTGCCCGTCGGGATGATGCCGGGCGTCGTTCACAAGCAGGCGTCGATCCGCGTCGCCCCCGGCGACACGATCCTCCTGTATTCCGACGGCATCACGGAGGCCTTGAACGGCAGCGACGAGGAGTTCGGCATGGAAAGGCTCACCGCGCTGGCCATCGAGGGGCGGATGGAAGCTCCGTCCGAGATCTCGCGGCGCATTTTCGGCGCGGTGAACGACTTCACGACCGGCGTCGCGCAGTACGACGACCAGACGGTCCTCATCGCCCGCGTCTCGGCGGCGTCTTGAGACGCTCGGGCTCCGGCCTCTTCGCCGGCCTTTTTCTGGCCGTGTTCGGCGCCCTCGCCTGCACGTTCTCCCGCGATTTCACGGTCCTGCCCCATCGGCTCCAAAAGCCTCTCCCGATGGGACTCGTGAACTCCTTCAACGTCGAAGAGCAGCTCCAACGCGGATACATCCCCGAGGTCACCGAGTTCCTCGCGAGCGCGGGCGGGCGAAGCCTCGACGCCGTCCGCTTCGACCGCCTGAGCGGCCAGGTGCTCCTCGAGCGCGGCGACTTTCGCGGCGCCGCGCCGCGTCTCGAGCGCGCGCTCGCGGGCACGGGCCGCGCTTCCGACAGGGCGGAGCTCGCCTGGCTCCTCTCGCAGGGCGCGTACTGGGACGGAGAGTTCTCCGCGGCGGGACGCTGGGGGCGCGTCGCCCAGCGCGAAGGCAAGCCCGTTCCCGACGGCTGGCTCGTCTTCCTCGAGTCGCAGGGCACCCGGGCGCCCTACGGCGGCGCGTCCGCCGGCGAGCGGCTCGCGTTGCCCGTCGACTTCGGGAGACCGAATCTGCTCCGCCTCGCGGTGCGCGTGAACGGGCGCGCCCCGGAAGAGATGGTCCTCGACTCCGGCGCCTCGCTGTCGCTCCTCACCGAGAGCGCGGCGGCGCGGCTGGGCGTCACCTTCGTGCCTGGAGCGAACGCCTCCGCGAAAGGCCTCCACGCGACGGACGTCCCGATGCGGCTGGGCTGGGTCGACTCCGTGCGCCTCGGCGAGGTCACGCTCACGGACGTCCCGGTTGGCGTCCTGCCGGACGGCACGCTCACGTTCGAGACCACGTCGTCCGGTGTCTTCCGCCTGAACGGCGTCCTGGGCGCGCACTTCATGAAGGAGTTCGACTGGCGCATCGCCTACGTCAACCGGCTCGTTCAGGCGCGGCGGCTCGACCGGCGCGTCGTGCGCGGCTCGAAGGACCAGAACCTGTTCTTTCGCCGGATGAAGCCGATGGCGCGCGCGTCCCTCAACGGGCAGCCCTGGTCTCTGTTTCTGCTCGACACGGGCTCGGAGCCGTCGATGATCACCCGAGGCGGGCTCCTCAAAACGCGTCTCTACGAGACCGGGGCGGCCTACCCGGTGACGCTCGAAGGGATCGGGAAGTCCCGCGTGTCGTGGGCGAAGATCTCGAACGTGACGGTGGGCGTGGGCGCTTACATGGTGCGCTTCAAGGACATCGTCCTCAAGGAGGAGGGGGACGGGATCGAGGACGGCATCCTCGGAGCGTCGTTCCTGTCCCCGTTCAACGTGGAGATCCACTTCGGGGCGATGACGCTCGTGCTCGAGAACCCGTTGGAGCGCCACCTGCGCGAGGTGAACGCCACCTCGCGGGAGACCGCACGATAGAATGAGGTGCGTGCAGGAGCGCCATCCACGGGGAGCGGCGGCGGCCGCCGCGCTCGCGGCAATGGGCGTGCTCCACGCGGGAGGCTGCCAGGGTACGGCCGATCCCATGCAGA
>JAMQPJ010000293.1 GCA_023717585.1 Thermoanaerobaculia bacterium | reverse complement strand
TCGAGAACGGCCTTCCCGCGGTCTACCTCGTGGACTCGGGCGGCGCGTTCCTCCCGCTCCAGGCCGAGGTCTTTCCCGACCGCGATCACTTCGGGCGCATCTTCTACAACCAGGCCCGCATGAGCGCGGCCCGGCTCCCGCAGGTCGCGGCGGTGCTCGGTTCGTGCACGGCGGGCGGAGCGTACGTGCCCGCGATGTCGGACGAGACCGTCATCGTGAAGAACCAGGGCACGATCTTTCTCGCGGGCCCGCCGCTCGTGAAGGCCGCGACGGGGGAGGACGTGACCGCCGAGGAGCTGGGCGGCGGCGACGTGCACACGCGCCTTTCGGGCGTCGCGGACCATCTCGCCGAGGACGACGCCGACGCGCTCGAGAAGGTGCGCGAGATCGTCGCGCACCTCGGAGGAGCGCGGGCGGAGGCGCCGGGGCGCGTCGCGCCCGAGGAGCCCCGATATCCCGCCGAGGAGCTCTACGGCGTCGTCCCGAAGGACCTCAGGCGGCCTTACGACGTGCACGAGCTCCTCGCGCGCCTCCTCGACGGTTCGCGCTTCCACGAGTTCAAGCCGCGTTACGGGTCCACGCTCGTCACGGGCTTCGCTCACGTCGAGGGGTTTCCGGTGGCCGTTCTCGCGAACAACGGGGTCCTCTTCTCCGAGTCCGCGCTCAAGGCGACGCATTTCATCGAGATGGCCTGCCAGCGCGAGGTGCCGCTCGTCTTCTTCCAGAACATCACGGGCTTCATGGTCGGAAAGGCCTACGAGCAGGGCGGCATCGCGAAGGACGGCGCGAAGATGGTGCATGCCGTCGCGAACGCAGCCGTCCCGAAGTTCACGCTCCTCGTGGGCGGCTCCTTCGGCGCCGGCAATTACGGGATGTGCGGGCGCGCCTACCAGCCGCGCTTCCTCTGGACGTGGCCGAACGCCCGTATCAGCGTCATGGGCGGCGAGCAGGCGGCGGACGTCCTCGCCACCGTCAAGGACGATCAGCGACTGCGGGAAGGGAACCCGAGGATGACCGACACCGAGCGGGCCGCGTTCCGGAGGCCCACGCTGGAGAAATACGAAGAGGAGGGCAACCCCTACTTCGCGACGGCCCGCCTGTGGGACGACGGCATTCTCGATCCGAAAGAGACACGCCGCGTGCTCGCGCTCGGGCTCGCGGCCGCGGCGAACGGCCCGCGGAAAGAGACGCGCTTCGGCGTGTTCAGGATGTAGGCATGCGGCGCTTCTTCCTCTCGCTGCTTTTCCCCGTGCTCCTGCCGTTCCCGTCGCGCGCGGACGGGCGGGTGCCTTGCGGCACGGTGGATGCCCTCGAGATCACGTCGCTGACCAAGACCAAGCTCACGGCATTCCTGCGCACGTCGCTTCCCGTTGCCGGCGACGGAGGAAGGCAGACCTTCGCCGGCGAGATCGCCGTGGCGAACACGCCTCTGCCTCTCGGGAGTCCGCTGACGGCCATGGTTCAGCCGGGCCCCGGCGGGAATTCCGTCGTGTTCCTCGTGGATCTCGATCTCGCGAAGATCCCGCAGGCGCTGCTCGGGGTCCTGCACCCGGTAGCCCTCGACGTGACCCTGAACGGTTCGCTCGCGGGTCCTGGCGGAGCGAAGGCCCCCGTGTGCGGCGCCGGAGTCCTGAAGGTCGGCACGCCGGAATTGCGCTCGTCGGCGCCGGTGGGGGCGGCCCTCGCCGGGTTCTCCGGGGCGCGCTTCACGGGGATGACCCTGACCGAAGTTCAGGGAAAAGCCACGGCTTCGTTCTTCAACCCGCTCTCGTTCCCGCTCGACGTGAAGGACCTGGTCTACGCCGTCTGGATAGGCGATCGACGAATCGCCGAGGGCGAGCATCACGGGCTCAGGCTTCACCCCGGCCGCGAGACTGCGGTCGAGCTTCCGATCAGCGCGTCGAGCGCCGATCTCCTGTCCGCCCTGGGCAGCGCGGTGGCCGGGGGTGGCCGCGTGGCGGGCCGGCTCGTCGCGCGCGTTTCCCTGCGCGTGGGCCGGGACCAGATTCTCACGGTGCCCCTCGATCTTCCCGGGTCTGTAGAGGTGATGCGATGAGTGAGTCCGGCGTCCTCCTCGAGCGCGCGTCCG
>JAMQPJ010000288.1 GCA_023717585.1 Thermoanaerobaculia bacterium | reverse complement strand
CACCGCCGAGAGGAGGTGCTGTCCCGTGTGCTGCTGCATGTGATCGAAGCGCCTCTCCCAGTCGAGCTGGACCCGGGCGGGGCCCGGCGCGACGGGCGCCGCGAGGTAGTGCCGTATCTGCCCTCCGCTCTTGTCGCCGCTCGCGCCCGCCTTCTGGACATCGTGGACGGCGATCCCGTTCAGGACTCCGTGGTCGGCCGGCTGGCCGCCGCCCTCCGGGTAACAGACGGTGTCGCCGAGGACGGCCCAGGGGCGGCCACCGTCGTCACCCGTCTCGAGAATCGACGTCTCGAGAGACGTCCGATAGGGCTCGCGCTCGTATGCCGGAGGCATGCGGGCGCTCATGGCGATCCCTGAAGAAGCACGCCCGATTCTAGTCGCTCCGCGGTGAAACTTCGGACCGGCTCGCCGCGTATCGAGTTAGATTGCTCGCAATGAAGGAGACTCCCGCATGACACGCTTCCGCCTCCTTGCCGCCATTCTCCTCGCCCTCACGACCGCGCGAGGAAACGCCGAGTCCCCGCCGCCCGCCACCGCCGACATCCTCCCCTTCCATGCGTCCGAGAGGACCCTCCCGAACGGGCTGAAGGTCATCGTGGTGCCGACCGGCTTCCCGAACATCGTCTCGCTCCAGATCCCCGTCAAGACGGGGTCGCGGAACGAGGTCGAGCCCGGCAAGTCCGGCTTCGCCCACTTCTTCGAGCACATGATGTTCCGCGGGACGAAGGCGTTCCCGCCGGCGAAGTACCAGGCGATCGTGACGCGCTCGGGCGCCCGCCAGAACGCGTACACGACGGACGACTACACGAACTACCACATCACGTTTCCGAGGGAAGACCTCGAGACGATGCTGAAGATCGAGGCCGACCGCTTCCAGAACCTCGAATACGGGGAATCGGAGTTCAAGACCGAGGCGCGCGCCGTCCTCGGCGAGTACAACAAGAACAGCGCGAACCCGATCTCGAAGCTCTACGAAGTCACGCGCGACAGGGCTTTCCAGGTTCACACCTACAAGCACACGACGATGGGCTTCCTCAAGGACATCGAGGACATGCCCAACCAGTTCGCGTACTCGAAGACGTTCTTCGACCGCTGGTACCGGCCCGAGCACACGACGATCATCGTCGGGGGCGACGTGCAGCCGGCCGAGACGATCCGCCTCGTCGAGAAGTACTGGGGCGGCTGGAAGAGGGGCTCGCACGCCGTCACGATCCCGGAGGAGCCGCCCGCGAAAGGCCCTGTCTACGCGCACGTGCCCTGGCCGTCCGACACGCTCCCCTGGATCGTCGTCGGCTTCCACGGCCCCGCGTTCTCGGAGACGAAGAAGGACCTCCCGGCGCTCGACGCCCTCTTCGACCTCTCCTTCGGCCCGACGTCCGACCTCTACAAGAAGCTCGTCGAGAAGGAGCAGAAGGTCGACTCCTTCCAGCCGAACGTCGACGTCAACGAGGATCCCGAGCTCGTGGGTGTCTTCGTCCGGCTCAAGAAGGGGACAGACCCCGTCTACGTCCGCGACGAGATCCTCCGCACGATCGCGGCCCTCCGCGACGCGCCCGTGGACGCGAAGCGCCTCGCCGAGGTGAAGTCCAACTCGCGCTACGGCCTCGTGCGCGGCCTCGACGACACCGAACGGATTGCGGGCCTCCTCGCTCGGTTCGTGCGCCTCCGCCGCTCGTACGGAACGATCAACGGGTACTTCCGCCTCATCGACTCGCTGACGCCGGCCGACCTCCAGGCCTCGGCACGGACGTACCTGACGGACGCGAACCTCGTCCTGACGACGCTCTCGAAAGAGCCGATGCCCGAGGCGATCTTCCCGGCCCCGCCGCTCGCCCGCCTCGGCACCGCGAAGCCCGGCGCGCCCGGCCCCGACGTCCCGTGGATCGCGCAGACATCTCCGCTCCCGCGCCTCTCGGTCAAGCTCCTCTTCGCCGCGGGCTCCGCGCAGGACCCGGCAGGCAAGGAAGGCCTCGCGGCCCTCACGGCCCGCATGATCGCGGACGGCGGCTCGCAGGAGCTCCGCATCGACGAGATCAGGAAGGCGCTCTTCCCCGTCGCGGGCAGCTTCGACGCCGGAGTCGACCGCGAGATGACGGTCTTCACGGGCGTCGTCCACAAGGACGCCTGGAAGACCTTCGCGGGCGTCGCGCTCGAGCAGCTCGTCTCGCCGGGTTTCCGCGAGGAGGACTTCCGCCGCATCAAGGACGCCCAGAAGAACGCCCTCGTCCAGAACCTCCGCAGCAACAACGAGGAGGAGCTCGGCAAGGAACGCCTCCAGACGCGCATCTTCGCGGGCACGCCCTACGGCCACACCGTCCTCGGAACCGTCGCCGGGATCGACGCGATCACGCTCGACGACGTGAAGGACTTCGCGAGGAAAGCCTACGCGCGTGCGGCCCTCACGGTCGGCGTAGCCGGCGACGTCCCCCCCGAGTTTTCCGCCCGGATCAAGGCCGACATCGCGAAGCTTCCCGCCGGCCCGGCGCTTCCTGCCCCCGCCGGCATCGCGGGGCGCAGGCCCACGGGAATCGAGGTCGACATCGTGAAAAAGGAGACCCGCTCGACCGGAATCTCGTTCGGGTTCCCGATCGACGTGACCCGCAACCACCCGGACTTCGCGGCGCTCTCGGTCGCGCGCGCCTGGCTCGGCGAGCACCGCTCGTCCAGCTCGCACCTCTATCAGCGCATCCGCGAGGTTCGCGGGATGAACTACGGCGACTACGCCTACATCGAGGCGTTCCCGTTCGGTATGTACCGGATGCTCCCCGCGCCCCATTTCGCGCGCCGCGCCCAGATCTTCGAGATCTGGATCCGGCCGGTCATGCCGCAGAACGCCCAGATGGCTCTGCGCGTGGCGATCCACGAGCTGGACAAGCTCGTGAACGAGGGCCTCTCCGAGGAGGACTTCCAGACGACGCGCGACTACCTCATGAAGAACGTCTACCTCCTGACGGCCACGCAGGACAACGCGCTCGGTTACGCCCTCGACCAGAAGTGGTACGGCTTGCCGGACTACGTGACGGACATGCGCGCGAAGCTCGGCAAGCTCACGCGCGCCGACGTGAACGCGGCGGTCAGGAAGCACCTGCAGGCGAAGGACCTTTCGATCGTGGCCGTCACGAAGGATGCGGCGGGCCTGAAGGACGCGCTCGTCGCGGACGGGTTCTCTCCGATCACGTACGACGGCGAGAAGCCGAAGGAGCTCCTCGACGAGGACAAGGTCGTCGGCGCGCGGAAGCTCGGCATCAAGGCCGAGGCCGTCACGATCACGCCCGCGGAGGACGTCTTCGCGAAGTAGAGGCTCCAGGCTCGATTAGGATCGGGCGGCGGGCGACCGCCGCCCGTTTCGTTTCGGAGGCCGCGTGCCGATCGACAACATGTACCGGAGGCGCCGCCTCGGCCCGCCGCTCGCCGTGCGGATGGTCCTGTCGGTCCCCCCGTCGGTGATGTTCCCGGCGCTCGGCTTTCTCTACATGGCCTTCCTCGATCACCCGCGCCGCCCCCGGCCCGGCCTGCTCTATCTCTTCGCCCCGCTCACGGCCCTCGGCGCCACGAAGGACATCGGCCTCGCGGCGATGCTCGTGCTTCTCGACATGGCTCTCTGGCTCGCCGCGCTCAACGCGCTCTTCACCGCGATCGGCTGGCTGTTCGAGAGGCCGGCTCCTCCCCACCCCTGAGCGCCCTCTCGCGCCCGGCGAGCCGCGGGTGCATCATGGGGAGCGAGGAACGCGGTGGAAACCCTCGTGGGTGCCGGCCACCCAACAAAGTACTGGCACGCCGTCGAAGACGGACGCATTCAGTGCGACGTCTGCCCCAAGGAATGCCGACTGAAGGAGGGTCAGGAGGGCCATTGCTTCGTCCGGGCCGCGCGCGGCGGCGCGATCGTCCTCACGAGCTACGGCAGGAGCAGCGGCTTCTGCGTCGACCCGATCGAGAAGAAGCCCCTGAACCACTTCCTTCCTGGCTCGTCGGTCCTCTCGTTCGGCACGGCCGGCTGCAACCTCGCGTGCCGGTTCTGCCAGAACTGGGACATCTCGAAGTCCCGGCAGATCGACAGGCTCGCCGATTCCGCGTCCCCCGGGCGCATCGCCGACTCCGCCGCCGCGCTCGGCTGCCGGAGCGTCGCCTTCACGTACAACGATCCGGTCGTCTTCATGGAATACGCGATCGACGCGGCGAAGGCCTGCCGCCAGCAGGGCATCAAGTCCGTCGCCGTGACCGCGGGCTACATGTCTCCCGCACCCCGGGCGGAGATGTACGCGTACATGGACGCCGCGAACGTCGACCTCAAGGCGTTCACGGAGGACTTCTACCGGAAGGTCTGCGGAGCGCGCCTCGGGCCCGTCCTGGAAACGCTCGAGTACCTCGTCAAGGAGACGAAGGTCTGGGTCGAGATCACGACGCTCCTCATCCCCGGCCTCAACGACTCGGATCAGGAGATGGACGCGATGACGCGCTGGATCGCGGACCGCCTCGGGCCGGACGTGCCCCTTCATTTCACCGCGTTCCATCCCGACTGGAAGATGCGGGACCGGCCCGCGACGCCGCCCGCAACGCTGACGCGGGCGCGCGCGATCGCGAAGAGAAACGGTCTCCACTACGTCTACACGGGAAACGTCCACGATCCCGAAGGACAGAGCACGACGTGCCTGCGATGCGGCGCGCGGCTCATCGGACGCGACGGATACGAGATCTTCGAATGGTCCCTCGCGAAGGGCGGACTCTGTGGCTCCTGCGGAGCGCCCTGCCCGGGGACCTTCGAAGAAACCCCCGGTCCCTGGGGCTCCCGCCGCCAGCCCGTCCACCTGGCTGAGTCGTGAGACTCGGCAGGACCGCGTCGCCCGGCACGCGCCCACCCGCCGTCTCCGGGACGTTCTATCCGGCCTCGCCGTCCGAACTCGCGCGGCACGTCGACGCCCTTCTCGACGCAGCGGGGATTCCTCCCGCCGGCCAGCCGCCCGCCGCCCTCGTCGTCCCGCACGCGGGCTACGTCTACTCGGGCCCCGTCGCGGCGACGGCGTTCGCCCGGCTCCGCGGCACTGCCGCCTCGATCTCGCGCGTCGTCGCTTTCGGGCCGGTGCACCACGTGGCGATTCGCGGCGCAGCCGTCCCTGCCGCGGACGCCTGGGCGACGCCCCTCGGCGACGTGCCGATCGATCCCGTCCTCCGCGAGCGGGCCGTGGCTCGAGGTGCGGCGGTCACCGACCGGCCGCACGCTCCGGAGCACTCCCTGGAGGTGCAGTTGCCGTTCCTCCAGCGCTCCCTCGCGCCGGGGTTCGGCTTCCTGCCCGTCGCCGTTTCGGACCAGTCGGCCGCGATGACGGCCGATCTGATGGAGGCGTTCTTCGGCGAGACCGGCACGCTGGTCGTCGTGAGCACGGATCTCAGCCACTACCACGACCTCGCCACGGCGCGCCTCCTCGACCGCCGTACGGCCGACGCGATCCTCGCGCGCGAGCCCGAAAAGCTCTCGGGCGACGGCGCCTGCGGCTTTTACCCGCTCAGGGGCCTCGTGGAGCTGGCCCGGAAGAGGGACCTCTCGATCGAGCTTCTCGACCTCCGAACCTCGGGCGACACCGCCGGGGACCCGGAGCGCGTCGTCGGCTACGGCGCGTTCGCGATCGGACGGCCCGCCTGACAGCGGCCGCGCCCGGACTATCGCTTCTTCTCGGCCTCGGTGCGCGGCAGCAGCGTCAGAACATAGGCCTCACCGCGATAGCCGATCACGACTTCAGCCGCTCCCTTTTCGAGCACGGCGTTCAGGCGTCCGGAATTCGGAAAGTCGCGATGCGTGATGTACCGGCCGACGTCGTGGTCGATCTCGACGCCGGGTTGAGCGATGGCCTGCGCGATGTCGTGCATCAGGCCGACCCTGAACTCCATTTCGTCGACGTCGAAGCGCGGCGCCGTTGAAGTCGCCGCGAGTTCCGCCGCCGTGAGTCGGCGCGCGATCCAGCGCGGCGGCTTGCCAACGTAACCGAGATCCCGCAGATCGCGATATGCCTTCAGCGTCGCCTCGCCGGGCAGCATTCCCTGCGACCGGTACAGCGCCTCGCGCTCGCGCTGAATGCGCGTCATCGCCTGCACGCGGTCGTGATCCGCCTTGCGTGAGATCTTCATCAACTCGTCCCGAGACGGGCCGTCCGGATAAGTCGACGCAAACGCCGGCGCGGCGACGACGATTCGAATCTGCCCGCTCGCATGTACGAGCAGCGCGATCGCAGAGGGGAAGCCGTCGGGTCCGCGCAGCGCAAACAACTCGGCCTCGCCATGAATGACCGGTTCGCTCGGCCCGACGGCTGCATGGGCCGCGCCGTCCCACGCGCCGCGTCGCCGCCGGGCCGCATCGGATGACCAGACGCCAACCAGTTGATGCACCTCCGCGGTCGGTCTCTTTGGCAACGCAAACTCGAAACCGTATTCGATTCCGCCGTCCGGTTGCGTCCGAAGGCTCGCCCCCAGGTGATTGAACAGGCGGCCGCGATACTGCTGCAGCGTGCGGCCGACCACCGGCGTCGTCGACCACGATTCGAGCACCGCAGCCGCGCCGCCGTGCAGCGGAATGCGCAGCAGGCGCAGCTCGTCGGTCAGCACCCGCACGTTCGCCGGCGGGGTGAAGAACTCCCAGCCCGGGCCCCAGGCGATCCCCCGCGTGCGGCGCTCGACCACGACGACTGCGCTCCCGTCGGCCGAGAAGGCGGGGCCAAAGTAGCCGACACGCGAACCGAACGAAACCAGGCCCACGGCGAGCGCACCCGCCGCCGCAATGAGCACGACGGCGACGGCCAGCCAGCCGATCCAGCTCCGACCGCGAGATCGCAATCTCCCCATCGAACCACTGTCTCCCCGTTCGCGAAAGAGTCTCATTAACCCATTCTAAGCCAATGTCTTACCTACCTTGACTAAATCGGTCCCATTTTATATCGTACCGATTCGGTCCGGTATATTGGGCCAGGGGGAAAACGATGTTCCGGATGACGAAGATGACCGATTACGGGATCGTGCTGCTGACGCATTTCGCGGCGCACGACGACCAGGTGGCGCACACGGCGCGCGAGCTGGCGCTGGAGACGCGGCTCCCGCTCCCCACCGTGGGCAAGCTCCTGAAGCATCTTTCCCGCGGCGGGCTGCTCGCCTCGCAGCGCGGCACGAAGGGCGGCTACATCCTCTCGCGGCCGCCGCGGGAGATCACGATCTCCGCGATCATCGCGACGCTCGAGGGGCCGGTCGCCATCACCGAGTGCAATACGGGAGAGAGCCACAGCCGCTGCGAGCACGAGAGCTTCTGCTCGGTGCGGCCGAACTGGCAGATCATCAACGACACGATCCGGGGCGCCCTCGAGGGCCTGAGCCTCGCGGACATGACGCGCCCGCTCGCGCCCCGGACCCGGCCACCGGCGTTCTCGTCCGCGCTTCCGGTGCGCGCGCCCGAAGGAAGGAGCACGCCATGAGCGACGCCGTCCTCGACACCCTCACACAGCGGGAATACCAGCACGGCTTCGTCACCGACATCGACACCGAGAGCATCCCGGCCGGCCTCTCCGAGGACGTCGTGCGCCTCATCTCCGGCAAGAAGGGCGAGCCCGATTGGCTCCTCGAATGGCGCCTCAAGGCGTATCGCCACTGGCTCACCATGACCGAGCCGACATGGGCGCGCGTGACGTACGCCGCCATCGACTACCAGAAGATCGTGTACTACGCCGCCCCGAAATCCGCGAAGGACGGCGCCCCGAAGAGCCTCGCCGACGTCGACCCCGAGCTCATCGCGATGTACGAGAAGCTCGGCGTGCCGCTCAAGGAGCGTGAGATCCTCGCGGGCGTGGCGGTGGACGCCGTCATCGACAGCGTCTCGGTGGCGACGACGTTCAAGGACAAGCTCGCGTCCCTCGGCATCATCTTCTGCTCCTTCTCCGAGGCCGTGCGCGAGCACCCCGAGCTCGTGAGGAAGTACCTCGGCAGCGTCGTGCCGTCGAGCGACAACTTCTTCGCGGCCCTGAACTCGGCGGTCTTCTCGGACGGCTCGTTCTGCTTCATCCCGAAGGGCGTGCGCTGCCCGATGGAGCTGTCCACGTACTTCCGCATCAACCAGGCCGACACGGGCCAGTTCGAGAGGACGCTCATCGTGGCCGAGGAGGGCGCGAAAGTGTCGTACCTGGAAGGCTGCACCGCCCCGAAGCGCGACACGAACCAGCTCCACGCCGCGGTCGTCGAGCTCATCGCGCTGGACAACGCGCAGATCAAGTACTCGACCGTGCAGAACTGGTATCCGGGCGACAAGGACGGCAAGGGCGGCATCTACAACTTCGTGACGAAGCGCGGCAAGTGCGCCGGAAAAAACTCGCGCATCTCGTGGACGCAGGTCGAGACGGGCTCGGCCATCACCTGGAAGTACCCGAGCTGCATCCTCCTCGGCGACGGCTCGGTCGGCGAGTTCTATTCCGTGGCGCTCGCGAACAACTACCAGCAGGCCGATACAGGCACGAAGATGATCCACATCGGGAAGAACACCCGCTCGACGATCGTCTCCAAAGGCATCTCCGCGGGGCACGGCCAGAACACGTATCGCGGCGCCGTCACGATCATGAAGAACGCCGAGGGCGCGCGGAACTACTCGCAGTGCGATTCGCTGCTCATCGGCGACCTGTGCGGCGCGCACACGTTCCCGTACATCGAGGTCAAGAACAGCTCGGCCACGCTCGAGCACGAGGCGTCCACGTCGAGGATCGGCGAGGACCAGCTCTTCTACTGCCGTCAGCGCGGCCTTTCCGCGGAGGACGCCGTTTCGCTCATCGTCAACGGATTCGCCAAGCGCGTCCTCAAGGAGCTCCCCATGGAGTTCGCAGTCGAGGCGCAGAAGCTGCTGGGAGTCTCTCTGGAAGGATCAGTCGGATGAATCTTCTCGAAATCACGAATCTTCACGCCGCCGTCGAGGAAGACGGGCACGAGATCCTCAAGGGAATCAACCTCGTGATCCGCCCGGGCGAGGTTCACGCGCTCATGGGCCCGAACGGTTCGGGCAAGAGCACGCTCGCTCACGTCCTGTCGGGGCGGCCCGGCTACACGGTGACGCAGGGCGGCGCGCGCTTCCAGGGGAAGGATCTCCTCGCCATGCCGGCCGAGATCCGCGCGCGCGAAGGCGTCTTCCTCGCGTTCCAGTATCCGGTGGAAATCCCCGGGGTCTCGAACACGTATTTTCTCCGCACCGCGGTGAACACCGTGCGGAAGCACCGCGGACAGCAGGAGCTCGACGCGATCGACTTTCTCGCGCTTCTCGACGGAAAGGCGAAGCTCGTGGAGATGGAAGAGGCCCTTCTCAACCGCTCGGTCAACGAAGGCTTCTCCGGCGGCGAGAAGAAGCGCAACGAGGTCCTCCAGATGGCGATTCTCGACCCGAAGCTCGCGATTCTCGACGAGACCGATTCGGGCCTCGACATCGACGCGCTCAGGATCGCCGCCGCGGGAGTGAACGCGCTTCGCAACGGCGCGCGCGGGATGCTCGTCATCACGCACTATCAGCGGCTCCTCGACTACATCGTCCCGGACTTCGTGCACGTCCTCTCCGACGGGAAGATCGTCAAGTCCGGCGGCAAGAATCTCGCGAAGGAGCTGGAGGCGAAGGGCTACTCGTGGATCGAGAAGGAGGCCGGG
>JAMQPJ010000280.1 GCA_023717585.1 Thermoanaerobaculia bacterium | reverse complement strand
CCCTTCGATCCGCGCCAGCTCGAGCGGGTGCTCGTGGTGCATCCGTTCGCGGCTGATCTTCCCGGTGAAGATCGCCGTGTCGAACGGGAAGACGTCGGGCGAAAGGTGCGCGTTGTAGATGTGCCAGGTGATGACGACGAGGAACGCCATCAGCCCCTCGTTGCTGTGGGCGACGAGCGCGACGGGCACGAACTCGCCCGGGAAAACCCGCGTGAAGGGAATGGGGAGGTAGAGGATGAGCCCCGTCACGACCATCACGAGGCTGCCGATGACCATCCCCCAGTACTCGAATTTCTGCCGGTAGTCGTAGCGGTCGAACTTCGCCGGCTCCTTCGCGAGGCCGAGGTACCAGCCGATCTGCTGGATGGAGTCCCGGAAGTCCTGCTTCGTCGGGACCATGGTCAGGCCCGAGCGGCGCAGGAGCACGGTCAGCGTCGCCACGACGATGTGGACGACGGTCGCGACGGAGAAGAGGATGCCGGCGAGGCGGTGCAGGTACCGGACCCGGTCGAGGCCGCCGACGGCGTTCACGATCGCGTGCGACAAGCCGGCTTCGTAGAACTTCTGCGGGAACCCGGTCACCGCGAGTACCGTGAAGAGGATCATCACCGAGAGGTGCTCGAGCCTCTGACGGAGCGAGAACCGGACGAGGTAGTCCTTCATTTGTTCACCACCACCCGCCAGAGGTGAAGGAGGATCTGCAGGACGAGCCCGCCGATCATCAGGGGGATCAGGATCTTGTAGAAGAACGCCGTCGCCCAGACGAGCGGCGCGCGCTTCGGGCTCGGCTCGTAATGGGAGAGCCAGGCCGCCGGGAAGTTCGGGGAGGCGCCGGCGTGGCACTTCGCGCAGGTCTTCTGGAGGTTCGTTTTGAGGACCGCCGAGTTCGCGTCGTCCGTCCGGGTAATCCCGTGCGCGCCGTGGCAGTCGGTGCAGACGGCGATGACCTTGTCCGCGGCCTTCGCCTGCCCGGCGTAGAGGGCGGCGCTCCGGCCGTGGAAGTCCCCGACGTACGTCTGGTAGACCTTCGCGGAGAGGCCGTACTTCGCCATCTTCTTCTCGTCCCTGTGGCAGGCCGCGCAGATCTCCGGCGAGCTGAGGTGCGCCGCGGGCGTCCTCGGGTCGTGGATCGCGTGCGACTTGTGGCAGTCGGTGCAGACGGGAACGTCGGGGCTGTTCGTCTTCGCGAGCGCCTGTCCGTGGACGCTCTTCGCGAACGCCTCCGCTTCCGACGAGTGGCAGCCCGAACAGGTCTCGGAGATCTTCGTCCGCGGCTCCCCCGGCTTCGAGATGTCGTGCGCGCCGTGGCAGTCGCCGCAGAAGGGCGCCGCCGAGTTGCCGCCTGAGAGGGCGGCGAAGTGGACGCTGTCGAGCGCCTTCGTGTAGTTCGCGAAATGGCAGCTCTTGCAGAGGTCGCGGAAGCTCGCCTGGAACTCGGCGCGGTTCTTCGCCGGGTGGTCGGGGTGCGGCATTTCCTGGTAGCCGGGGTGGCAGCCCGTGCAGCCCAGCTTCGCGCCGTGGACCGATTTCTCGAAGACCGCCCGGTCGACGAAGAGGGCCTGCGTCTCGCCGCCCGGCAGCTTCTTGTCCATTCCCTTCTCGCCGTGGCAGG
>JAMQPJ010000246.1 GCA_023717585.1 Thermoanaerobaculia bacterium | reverse complement strand
CCCGGCCTGGCCGAGAACACGGCATCCAGCACGGCCTTCGGCGAGCCGAGGCCCGGGATCGGCCCGCCCATCGAGAACGCGTCGGGCGTCTCGACCTTGAGGCTTAGCTTCTTCGCGATCCCTTCGAGGGTCGCGCTTTCGGTCATCGCCTGCCTGAGCGTCACGAGCGTCGCCTCGTCCTGCCTCTTCTTCTGGATGTCGAGAACGACGCGCGCCTTGACCTCGGCGAAGGCCGGCAGGCCCGGCTTCTTGATCTCGACGAGCTTGACGATCGCCTCGCCGCGCGACGTCGCGACCGGGGCCGTCGCGGCCTCGCCCTCCTTGAGGGAGAACAGCTTCTCGCTGAACTGCGGGTTGAACCCGATGCCCTGGGGCGCGTCGGTGCGCGAGACGAACTCGGTTTCGTTGAACGTCACGCCGGATCCCGCGAGCTTGCGCAGGTCGTCGTCGGAGGGCTTGCCCATCTTCGCGACCTTCCCGGCGAGGCCCGCCGCGAGGCGCTTGGCCTCGGCGCGCGCGCGATCCTCCTGCAGGCGCCCGCGAATGCCCGCCGAAACCTCGAAGAGCGGCTGGACCCGTTCCCCCGTCTTCTCGAGGACCTGGATGACGTGGTACCCGAACGAGCTCTTCACGGGCCCGAGGATCTCCTTCTCCTTCGCGGAGAAAGCGGCCGCCTCGAACTCCTTCACCATGCGGCCCCTCGGGACCGAGCCGAGGTCGCCGCCGTTCGCCTTCGAGCCCGGGTCGTCCGACTCGGCCTTCGCGAGCGCCGCGAAATCCGCGCCGCCCTTGAGCCTTCGCACCGCAGCCTCCGCCTTTGCTTTCTGGGCGGCGTCGTTCGCATTCTCGGCCTTGTAGAGGATGTGCCGCGCGTGCACTTCCTCGCCCTTGCGGTAGGTCTCCGCGCCGGCTGCGTAATCGGCCGCGACATCCGCGTCCGTGACCTGGATCGTCGGACGGATCTTCGCGGTCTCGACGAGAAGGTACTTCGCCTTGCGCTTCTCGGGCTGCATGTACGGCGTGGGGTTCGTCTTGAAGTACGCCTCGGCCTCGATGTCGGTCGCCGGCGTCTGCGCGGTCGAGACCACGGGCAGGAGCGCCCAGGCGATTTTCGCCTTGACGTTCCGCTTCTCGAAGTCGGACTTCACCTCCGCGTCCGACACGACGACGGCCTCGGTGAAGAAGCGGTTCAGCTTCTCGAGAAGAATCTGCTCCCGCTGGGCTTCCTCGAAGCTCTGCGGCGCGAGGCGGTTCGCGGCCAGGATCCGGCGGTACGTCGCGTCGCCCACGAAGACCCCGTCCTTCACGAACAGCAGCTTGCCGCTCTGCGGATCCTTGATGCCGAGGAGGTGCTGGGTGAGCTCGTCGTCCGTGACCTTGAGGTGCAGCCGTTCGGCCTCGGCGCGGAAGAGACGCCGGTCGATGAGGGAGTTGAGCACCTGCTCGGGCAGATTCATGGCGCGCGCGAGCTCGGGGCTGAAGTTCTTGCCGTAAGCCTGCCGGTAACGATCCTCGGCGAACGCGTATTCCTTCTGGAACTCGGCCGTCGTGATCCGGATGCCTCCGGCTTTCGCCGCGAAGGCCTCCGCTCCCCCGCTCTGGGAGCCCATGCCCCAGTCCGCGAAAACGAAGATCAGGAAAATGGCGATGACCCCCCAGAGGATCCACTGGAGGTGCTTGAAGTTCTCGCGTAGTGCCTTGAGCATCTTGTTCTCCGAAGACGGACTCGTCCGTGGCGCACGGGGGTACCACGGGGCCCGAAAGAACCGAGGACGATACCCCAGAGCCAAACGGCGGTAAAGTTGGCCCCGCCGGGCGCGACCGAGAGGGCGCCCCCGGGTTCCGGCATGCTATAAGAATTGCTGTAAGGGTTTCCAAAAACGAGCGTTATGTCCAAGAAGTCCCCGAGCGACCTGGAATCCCAGCTCGAGTGGTACTACGTCTCCACCCAGACGCTCGTTCGAATTCTGATCGGCGTGGTGGTGCTCGGCGCGGCGATCGCCGGGGGCGTCTTCTTCTTCATGAAGCGGGGCGAAACCGCGAGCCGCGCCAAGCAGGAGATCGCCCGTGCCGAAGACGCGCTCTCGCGCGCCCGCCAGCAGAAGGACGCGGCCCTTCTTTCGAAGGAGCTCGCGTCCGCCGAGGACATGCTCGGCGAGGCGAGGAGGGATCTCGCTTCGGGCCTGAACGACAAGGCCGCGCGCACGGCCGTCGAGGTGCAATCGCGCGCGATGAAGATCATCGCGGGCGCGGGCGTGAAGAGCAGCGCGAACGTCGTCGACACCGCCGGAGACGTCAAGATCCAGAAGGCGAATCGCAGCACCTGGGACACGCTCCGGCCGAGCACGAGCGTCGGCGAGGGCGACTTCATCAAGACCGGCCCGAACGGCACCGCCGAGGTGCTGTGGAACGACGGCACGATGTACCGCATCCGCCCCGAGACGCTTTTCGAGGTACACGGCTCCGGCGGCGTGTCGGGCGCGAACGTCAAACTCGTCGTCGGCACTACCGACGTGAACACGGGAGAGAAGAGCAAGGCCTCCGTGTCGACGGATACGGCGACCGCGAACATCGGCTCCAACGCGAGCGTGGGCATGGAAACCGATTCGAAGCGGACGAACGTGAGCAGCTTCGCCGGCACGACGACGCTCACCGACAAGGCCGGGCGCGCCGTTTCCCTCGGTCCGCGCGAGCGCGTCGCGGCGTCGCGCGACGGCGGCATCGGGCCGAAGTCGACGCTTCCGGAACCGCCGTTGCTCGTCAAGCCCGAAGACAACCTCGAAATCGACTACAAGAAGCACGAGCCCCTGCTCCTGCGCTGGTCGCCGGTGAAGGACGCGTCCGCCTACGAAGTCGAGATCGCGCGCAGCCGGCTCTTCGTCAAGGACTCGGTGCTCGACATCGGGGCGTCGGAGCGCAGCAAGGCCGACGTTCTCATCGGCATCTACGAGCCCGGCTCGTATTTCTGGCACGTGCGCTCGATCCGCAAGGGAACGCCGGCGGCCCTCTCGGACTGGTCGGCCCCCCGCCGCTTCAAGGTCACGTCGGGCGACCTCTCCCAGGCGCGGCTCGACACGCTTCCTCCCGACCTCGTCATCACCCAGCGGCCGAACGTCGTGGGCTCGTCCGTCGTCCTCGTGGGGCGCACCGTCCCCGGCGCCTCGGTCACGGTCAACGGCGAGATCGCGGACGTGGGCTCGGACGGCACCTTCCGCAAGGTCGTCTCGATGGGCGGCGACGGCCTGCAGACGATCGTCATCAAGGCGCGCACGACAGGCGGCGAGACCGTCAAAAAGGAATCGGTGCTCATCAGCAGCAATTGACCGGAGGGGGCGGCCGTTCAGGGCCGCCGGACCCTCGAAAGGACCCGTCTTGGCTTTTCGTTCCTTCTTCTCGATCTTCTCCTCGGACCTCGCGATCGATCTCGGCACCGCGAACACGCTCGTGTTCGCCGAAGGCCGCGGAATCGTCGTGCGCGAGCCGTCCATCGTGGCCGTGAACAGGATCACGAACAAGGTGGAGGCCGTCGGCAGCGCCGCCAAGGAGATGCTCGGCCGCACCCCCGGAAACATCGTCGCCATCCGCCCCATGAAGGACGGTGTGATCGCCGACTTCGAGGTCACCGAGAGGATGCTCGACTACTTCATCAAGAAGGCGCACGGCCGCTCGCTCTTCGTGCGACCGAAGATCGTCATCTCGGTGCCGTCCGACATCACACAGGTCGAGAAGCGCGCCGTGAAGGACTCGGCGCTCCAGGCGGGCGCGAGCGAGGTTTTCATCGTCGAGCAGGCGATGGCGGCCGCGATCGGTGCCGGCCTGCCGATCACCGAGCCCACGGGCAACATGATCGTCGACATCGGGGGCGGCACCACGGACGTCGCCGTGATCTCGCTCGCCGGCATCGTCTACTCGAAGTCCGTACGCGTCGCCTCGAACGAGATGGACGAGGCGATCATTCAGTACATCAAGAGGAAGTACAACCTCCTCATCGGCGAGCGCACGGCCGAGGCCATCAAGATCGAGATCGGCTCGGCGTACCCGCTCGACGAGCCCATCTCGATGGAGATCAAGGGGCGCGACCTCGTCGAGGGCGTGCCGAAAACGCTGAACCTCACGGACGCCGAGGTCCGGGAAGCCCTCGCCGAAACCGTCGGCATCATCCTCGACGCCGTCCGCGTGGCCCTCGAAAAGACGCCGCCCGAGCTGTCGGCCGACATCATGGACAAGGGCATCGTGCTCACGGGGGGAGGGTCGATGCTCAAGAACCTCGACCGCCGCCTCCGCGAGGAGACGGGCCTCCCGATCGCCACGGCCGAGGACCCCCTTTCGTCCGTCGCGCTCGGCACCGGCGCGATGCTCGCCGACGTCGACCTCCTCCGGAAGATCAGCCTCGATTGACGCCGTGGCCGCCCCGACCCTCGCCGAACGCCGCCCCGAGATCTTCCTGGCGGTGCTCCTGTCCCTCTGCCTCGTCGCGTTGTCGCTCCAGGTGCGGCGCCCCGGCGGGCGGACGGTCGGCGAAGGCTGGCTCCTCACGGCCGTGTCCCCGTTCATCGACCTCGTGACCGCGGTGCGTTCCGGGATCCACGAGGTCGGCACCTGGGCGAAGTCGAGGCGGGCGCTTCGCGTCGAAAACCGCGCGCTGACCGCCGAGGTCGAAGACCTGCGGGGCGAGCTCCTCCGCCTGAGGAACGCCGAGAAGGACAAGGAGCGCCTCCTCGAGCTCTTCGGCGCGCAGCCGTCGCCGCCGCCCGGGACGTTTCCGGCGCGGCTCATCGCGGTGGAGTCGAGCGGGCCTTTCCATACGGCTCTTCTCGACCGGGGCTCGTCCGACGGCCTCCAGATCGACGGCGTCGTCCTCGCGAGGGGCGGCCTCCTGGGCCGTGTCATCGCCCTCGGCCCGCGGACGGCCCGCGTGCAGCTTCTGTCCGACAAGACGGCCGCCGTGGGCGTGCTGCTGACGCACGCGACACGCGGCGGACGCGCGGCCGTCGCGAAAGGAGACGGAAAGGGAAGCGTGTCGGTCGAGTACGTGCCGACGATCGAGCCGGTCGAACCAAACGACACTCTCGTCTCCTCGGGCACGGACGGCCTCTACCCCGGCGGGCTTCCGGTCGGCCGCGTGGCGTCCGTCAGCCGCAACAAGACGCTCTTCTGGGAAATCCAGGTCTCCGCCGCCGCCGACCCCCACCGCGAATCCATCGTCTTCGTCCTTCCTCCCGTGCGGAAGTCCGACGTCACGTCGGGCCCCTCCGTAGCGGAGCGCCGCTGATGGCTGAGACGCTGACGGCCGGCGGGGCTCCGTGAAACCGGTTCGTGTCGCGATCGGCCTCTCTCTCGCCGTTCTCGCGACGCTCGCGCTCGGCGCGCTCCACGTGCCGGTGCCCCCGGACTTCCTCCTGCTCGTCGTCGCGGACATGGCCAAGGGCGGCGCCGTGCCCGCGATGCTCGTCGGTCTTCCGGCCGGCCTTCTCGAGGACACGCTCCTCGCGCCCGGCCGCCTCCTCGGGCTTCACGCGTTTTCGAAGATCCTCGTCGGGTACCTTCTCGCCACGCTGGGCGCGCGTGCGGTCGTCGAGAAGCCGCTGGCCGTGGGCGGCCTCCTCGCGGGCGCCGTCCTCGTCGAAGCGGCGACGCTCACCTTTCTCTTGTGGGTCCTGAAGGGCGACTTCCTGCCGCCCGCGCCGTGGCTCCTTCTCGCGCGCGCGGCGACGACGGGCCTCTTCGGCGGCCTCCTTTACGCCGCGTCGCGGGTGCCCTGGAGACAGAGGCGCGAGGCCCGCCGCCGCGTGAGGTTGACCTGATGCCTGCCAGCGCGCGCGAAGATCGCCGCCCCATCCTGACGCGCATCGACGTCGTCGCGCGCGGCACGTGGGTCCTCATCGGGCTCCTCGCCGGCGTCTACTGGGTCCATCAGGTCCTGCGCGGCGAGGAGTACGAACGCCAGGCCGAGAACAATCGCCTGCGCCGCGTCCCCGTCACGGCTCCGCGCGGTTTCATACTCGATCGTAACGGCGTCGTCCTCGCCGAAAACGAGCCCTCGTTCACGCTTCTCCTCTTCCGGCGGGAGACGAAAGACCTCGACGCTTCGCTGCGTTTCGTCGCCGAGCTCTTCAACCGGCCATTCGAGGATCTGAAGCGCCGCGTCGAACGCGACCGCTCGTACTACGACTTCGTGCCGGTCGTGCTGCAGGAGAACCTGACCATCTCCGAGGTGGGCGCCGTTCAGGCGCGGGCTCTCGAGCATCCCGAGCTCGTCGTCCAGAAGACCGAGCGACGCGTGTACACGCAGGGCACGGCGGCCGCCCATCTTCTCGGCCACCTCGGCGAAGCCACCGCCGAGCAGGTCGCGGCGCGGGCGAAGGCGCGCCCCGGCGACCCGAACCCGCCGCGGCCCGGCGAGGCCATCGGCCAGCAGGGCGTGGAGGCGACGTATCAGGATCTTCTCGCCGGGGTCTCGGGCTCGCGCAGCTACGTCATCGATTCCTTCGGGCGCGAGGTCGAAAAACTGGGGGACGAGTCGCCGCTGCCCGGCAACACGCTTCGTCTCACGATCGACCTCGGGATGCAGAAGATCGCCGAAGACTACTTCGAAGGCCGGGTGGGCTCGGCGGTGGCGCTCGACCCGAAGACGGGCGAGATCCTGGCGCTTCTTTCCGCCCCGGCCTACGACCCGAACCTCTTCACGCGGCGCGTGAGCCGGTCCGAGTGGCAGGAAATCACCGAAGACGCCGACCGCCCGCTCAACAACCGCGTGCTCCAGAACGTCTACTCGCCCGGCTCAGCCTGGAAGCCGTTCGTCGCGTACGCGATCCTCACGAACGGCATCGACCCCAAAGAGCGCGTCTTCTGCCCCGGCGGCCTCGCGTTCTACGGGCGCCGCTTCCGTTGCCACGGGACGCACGGGAGCGTCGACCTCACGACGGCGCTCCAAGTCTCGTGCGATTCGTACTTCTACACGATGGGCAAGCGCCTGGGAATCGACAACCTCGCCGAAGCCGGAAAGCTCTTCGGCTTCGGCCGGCCCACGGGGATCGACCTCGCGCACGAGAAGAACGGGATCATCCCCTCGACGGAGTGGAGCCTCGCCCAACGCAAGCACCCGTGGTACCTCGGCGAGACGATCTCCGTGGCGATCGGCCAGGGGCCCGTCCTCGTGACCGCCCTGCAGATCGCGCGCGGGATGTCGGGCATCGCGAACGCCGACGGGGCCCTCCCGGTTCCCCACCTCTTCCACATCGGCGAGAATGTGCGGACGGGCGAGCGTTTCGTCTACCGCCCCGAGTCGAAGGAATCCATCCCCTGGCCGCCCGGCGCGCACGAGACGATCGTCGAGGGTCTTTGGCGCGTCGTGAACATGCCCGGGGGCACGGCATTCGGCTCGCGCGTGAAGGGTCTCGACCTCTGCGGGAAGACGGGCTCCGTTCAGGTCGTCGGGCAGAAGGAGGCGAAAAAAGGCCACCTCCTCCCGGAGGAGCTTCGCGATCACGGCTGGTTCGCGAGCTTTGCGCCACGGGACGACCCGAAGGTCGTGGTGGTGGTCTTCGTGGAGCACGGCGAACACGGTTCATCGGCCGCGGCGCCCCTCGCGGCGCGCCTCGCCGAATACTGGATCACGAAGGGCCGCGGCGGAACGCCCGAGACCCTCGCGCAGGTCGCCGGGCGCCCGTTGGGCCGCGCTCCCGCGCGAGCGAACTGACCCATGTCTCGGCTGGCCGAGGTCCTTCCCCGGCGGATCGACCTGCGCATCCTGACTGTCGCGCTCACGCTCACGGCAATCGGGATCGCGATGGTCGTCTCGACGACCGCCGGGACGCCGCGCGCCGATCTCGCCGGAAAGCAGATCTTCTTCGCGGTCCTCGGGCTCATCGCCGCCGGCGTTCTCCTCGCGATCGACTACCGCATTCTCCTCCAGTACTCGCCGGGGCTCTACGCCTTCACGCTTCTCGTGCTCCTCTGGCTGCCGATCTTCGGCAAGCGCGTCGCCGGGGCGAAGGCGTGGGTCAAGGTGGTCGGCGGGTTCCAGCTCCAGCCGTCGGAGTTCGCGCGGATCGCGATCGCGCTGCTTCTCGCGTGGATCCTCGAGAACGACGACCGCGCGCTCCTGCGCTCGCGCACGATCTGGGCGCTGGCCGCGGCCGTCGGCGTGCCGGTGATTCTCGTCATGCTGCAGCCGGACCTCGGCGTCGCGCTGACGTACCTGCCGTTTCTCCTCACGGCGCTCTTTTTCGGCGGCATCCCGGGGCGCTGGTGGGCGATCCTCGTCGTGTCGGGAACGCTCGCCGTCGGCGGCTCGTGGTTCCTCCTGAAGGATTACCAGAAGGACCGGATCCGCACGTTCCTCGATCCGAACCTCGCCGCGCGGGGCGCAGGCTATCAGGTCCGGCAGGCCCGGATCGCGATCGGCTCGGGCGGCATCCTCGGCAAAGGCTGGAAACAGGGCACCCAGAGCCGGCTCGGCTTCCTGCCCGTCCGCCACACGGACTTCGTCTTCGCCGCGCTCGCCGAGGAGTGGGGGTTTGTGGGCGTCGCGGTCTTTCTCGCGCTCTACGGCTTCCTCATCGCGCGCTCCCTGGCGCTCGCGCGGGACGCGCGCGACCGCGGCGGGTCGATTCTCGTCATCCTGCTCGTGCTCAACATCGCGGTCCAGGCGCTCGTGAACGTCGCGATGAACGTCGGCGTCATGCCCACGACGGGCATCACGCTGCCGTTCATCTCCTACGGCGGCTCCTCGCTCATCGCGACGTGGTGCATGGTCGGCCTCATGCTCTCCGTCGCGTACCGGCGGTACGTGAACGTCTGAGCAACCCCCCGCGTACACTCCCCGCGTGCCGAAAGAGCTTCTCGTCTCCGCCTCCGAACGCGAAACGCGCGTCGCGGTCCTCGAAGAGGGGAGCGTGGCCGAGGTGCAGATCGAGCGCCGGAAGCAGCGCGGCACGGTCGGGAACATCTACAAGGGGCGCGTGACGCGTGTCCTGCCCGGCATGCAGTCGGCCTTCGTGGACGTCGGCCTCGAGAAAGACGCTTTCCTCTACGTGGCCGACGTCGGAGAGGAGGTCGACGACTTCGACGCCTTCGGCAGCGGCGGCGCCGCGGCTGCCTTCGAGGCATCCCCGGCTCCCCCGGAGGGCGCCCCCGTCCCGGGCGAGGGCGAGACGGCCCCGAAGCCCGTTCTGCCGTCGATCGACGAGCTGCTCCGCGAAGGCCAGGAGCTCGTCGTGCAGGTCACGAAGGACCAGATCGCGCACAAAGGCGTGCGCGTCACGACGCACGTGACGCTCCCGGGGCGCACGCTCGTCTACATGCCGACGATCGACCATATCGGCGTCTCGCGCCGCATCGAGAACGAGGACGAGCGCACGCGGCTCAAGGAGATCCTCCTCGCCCTCAAGAAGGGCCCGGGCGGGTACATCGTGCGCACGGCGGGCGAGGGGCGCGCCGCGGACGAATTCGCGGCCGATCGCCGCTACCTGACGAAGCTCTGGGAGCAGATCCGCAAGAAGGGCGAGCGCGCGGGGGCGCCGACGCTTCTCCACCGCGACCTCGATCTCACGCTCCGCGCCGCGCGCGACATCTTCGGCTCGGACTTCGCGACCCTCTGGGTGGACGACGACGAGGAATACCAGCGCATCGTGGAGTTCCTCGACCAGGTGCAGCCCGCGCTCGTCTCGAAGGTGAAGCTCTTCCGCAAGTCGGCTCCGCTGTTCGAGGAGTACGGCGTCGACCTCGAGATCGAGAACGCCCTCAAGTCGAAGGTCTGGCTCAAGTCCGGCGGTTACATCGTCATCAACCAGACCGAGGCGCTCGTCGCGATCGACGTGAACACCGGAAAATTCGTCGGCAAGAAGCGTCTCGAGGACACGGTCGTGAAGACGAACCTCGAAGCGGTGCAGGAGATCGTCCGGCAGATCCGGCTCCGCGACCTCGGCGGCCTCCTCGTCGTGGACTTCATCGACATGGAGGAGGAGGAGCACCGCAAGGAGCTCGTCACCGCGCTCGAGGCCGAGATGAAGAAGGACCGCTCGAAGAACCGGATGCTGCCGGTCTCGGAGTTCGGCCTCGTCGAGATCACCCGGAAGAGGCAGCGCCAGAGCCTCGAGCGGGCGCTGACCATGCCGTGCCCCTACTGCGCGGGTTCCGGCCGCACGAAGAGCGTCCCCACGATCGTCCTCGAGATCCGCCGCGAGGTGCTGAAGCGGGTCGAGGTCGGGGAGGCGCACTCGCTCGTGCTGCGCGTCCATCCGGAGGTCTACCGCGCCCTCGTGGGGGAAGAGCGCCGCCTCGTGGAAGAGCTCGAGGAGCAGATCGGCATGCCGGTCCACGTCCAGAGCGACGAGCACCTGCATCACGAGCGCTTCGACATCGTCCTCGAGGCCTGACCGGCCCGGGCGTCGTTTCGGCGCGCTCGCGCTGGCATGCGGCGTGCGAGAGAACGGGCAGCGCACGCCTCCTTCTCCGGCCGCTCTCGGGCGGCCTCTTTTTGCTGGCCCCGGGACCGACCGCCCTAGACTGACGTCGTGACGGGACACGACCGCCTCTTCTCACGCCCGTTCTTTCTCATGTGCGGGTTCACGTTCACGGTCTTCCTGTCCCTCTTCCAGCTCCTCCCGACCGCGCCCTTCCGCATCCTCGACCTCGGCGGCTCGACCGTGGCCGCGGGCCTGTTTCTCGGCCTCCTGACGTATGCCTCCGCGCTGTCGGCCCCGTTCACGGGCGCGCTCGCGGACCGGATCGGACGGCGCCGGATGCTCCTCGTCTCGAGCGTCGCGATCGCGGGCTTCGCCGCGGCCTACGCCGTCGCGCCGCGCTGGGAGGTCCTCGTCTTTCTCGCGTTCTTCCACGGCCTCTTCTGGTCGGGTCTCCTCTCCGCATCGGCGGCCTATATCACCGGCCTGATCCCGAACGAGCGCCGAGCCGAGGGGATCGGCTACTGGGGGATGGCGACGGTCCTCGCGACCGCGTTCGCGCCGGCGCTCGGCCTCGCCTTGTATGCGCTCTCATGGAAAGCGCTCTGCGCGTCCGTCGGCGTCCTGAACCTCGCCATGGCCGCGATCGCGTGGAACCTCGAGCCGGACCCTCCGCGCCGCGCGGCCCCGGGCCCCTTCTTTTCCCGCGACCTCGTCGAGTGGCGCGTCCTCGCCCCGTCGCTCGCGCTCTTCCTCTGCAGCTTCGGCTACGGCGGCGTCACGAGCTTCGTCGCGATGTGGACCGAAAAAAACGGCCTCGCCCCGAAGGGCCTCTTCTTCACCGTCTTCTCCCTCACGGTCCTCGTTCTGAGGCCGCTCGTCGGCCGCTACGCCGACCGCACGGGGCCGCGCCGCGTCCTCGTTCCCCTGCTCGGTCTCACGGCCGCCTCGCTCGCGCTTCTCGCCGCCGCGACGACGCGGCCGCTCCTCGCCCTTGCGGCTTTCCTCTTCGGCGCGGGGTTCGGAAACGTCTACCCCGTCTTCGCGGCGCACGTGACGCGCCACGTCGCGCCGGAGCGGCGCGGGGCCGCTTTCGGGGCGATCCTCGCGGCCTTCGACACCGGGATGGGCACGGGCTCGATCGCGCTCGGCGCGATCATCGGACGGGCCGGCTTTCCGGCTGCATACGGGATGGCCGCGGCGGTCGCGGTCCTTTCGATGCCCGCGTTCCTCCTCTTGGACCGGCGTGCGTTCCCGGCGGAAGGCGCGGTATCCTAGGGGCCATGAAGACCGTCCGCTTCTCCCGCTTCGCCTGGAAGGAACTCCTCCGCGGGCCGCTCGGCACGCCGATCGTCCTCGCCCGCGGCGCGCGCCCGGTCGGGCGGCTCATGCCGATCCGCGCCGCGAGCCTGGAGACATGGCGGCGCCTCTCGGCGCTCCCGGTTTCGACGGCCGTCAGGAAGGCGCTCTACCGAGCCTTCTACGTGCTCCCGCTCGGGCCGGGCGACCCCGCGACACTGGCCAGGGTCGTCAAGCGCCACCGCGCGTTCTTCGCCACGCGCGCCTGAGGCGCGGCCCCCACCCCTTTCCGCCGATTCAGTTCGAGACGATGCCCGCCTGCGGCGCCGGGACGTCACCGCGCAGCAGCAGCAGCCCGCCCCGGAGGGCCGCTCCCCGAAGCGTCACCGCCAGCGCCTCGCCGAGATCGTCGACGGGATGCACGGCGATCGTGTCGCGGACCTCTTTCGGCAGGTCGAGGAGGTCGGGCTCGTTGTCCTTCGGGATGACGATCGTCCGGATCCCAGCGCGGACGGCGCCGAGCACCTTCTCCTTGAGCCCGCCGATCGGAAGGACGCGGCCCGAGAGCGTGACCTCGCCCGTCATCGCGATGTCGTGCCGGGCCGGGATCTTCGAGAGGGCCGACACGATGGCCGTGGCCATCGCGATGCCCGCGGACGGCCCGTCCTTCGGGATCGCCCCGGCCGGCACGTGGATGTGCAGATCGCGCTCGAAGGCGTCGTCCGGAATGCCGAGGAGGACCGCGTGCGAACGCGCGTACGTCCATGCGGCGCGGGCCGATTCCTTCATGACGTCCCCGAGCTGGCCCGTGAGGACGACCTCGCCCTTCCCCTTCATGAGCATGGCCTCGATGAACATGATGTCGCCGCCCGCCGGCGTGTAGTACATGCCCGTGGCGAGACCGACCTGGTCCGTGACGATCTTCTTCTCGGGGTGCACGCGTTTCTTGCCCAGGATCGGAAAGACGTCCGCCTGGTCGACGGTGACGGTCGCGACTTCGCCCGCCGCGATCCGCCGCGCGACCTTGCGCCCGAGCTTCCCGAGCTCGCGCTCGAGCTGCCTGACGCCCGCCTCGCGGGTGTAGCTCGTGATGACCTCGGCGATCGCGCCGTCGGTCAGCGTGAGCTGCTCGGCCGTGAGGCCGTTCTCGACCTGCTGGCGGGGCACCAGGTATTGCCGGGCGATCATCAGCTTCTCCTTCTCGGTGGAGCCCGCGAATTCGACGACCTCGAGCCGGTCGAGGAGCGGCGCGGGAATGCCTTGCAGGAGATTCGCCGTCGCGATGAAGAGAACCTCGGACAGGTCGAAGGGCAGGCCGAGATAGTGATCCGTGAACGAGTCGTTCTGCGCCGGGTCGAGCACCTCGAGCAGCGCGCTCGCGGGATCGCCCTGGAACGACACGCCGAGCTTGTCGATCTCGTCGAGGAGGAAGACGGGGTTCTTCGTGCCCGCCTGCTTGAGCCCCTGCAAAATGCGGCCCGGCATCGCGCCGACGTACGTCCTTCGGTGGCCGCGGATGTCCGCCTCGTCGCGCGCCCCGCCGAGCGAGATGCGCACGTACTTGCGGCCCATCGCGCGGGCGATCGACTTCGCGATGGACGTCTTGCCGGTGCCGGGCGGGCCGACGAAGAGCAGGATCGGGCCGTGCTGCAGGACCCGGTCGTCATCC
>JAMQPJ010000225.1 GCA_023717585.1 Thermoanaerobaculia bacterium | reverse complement strand
AGATCGGAGACGCCGACCGCCCCGTTCACGGTCGAAACGCTCACGGAGAGGCCCGCGGGCACCGTGATGCGGTACTTCACCTCGGTCCGCCAGCCGTCATCGTCGTCGTGGTGGCCGTGCACGCTCCAGCCCCGCCCGCCGCGGCGCACCGTCACGCCCGGCTCCTCGGTGTAGAGCGTGAGCTCGCCGTTGTCGTTCTCGAAACGCGTCTTCACGTCCTCGAGCCTCTTGTTCGCGAGTGCCGGAGTGGAGGCGTAAACGGTCACGTCGGCGTTGGCCGTGAAGGCCGGACCGGAAACGATGTCGATACTGCCGTTGATGTTCTCGACGGCCAGGGACTTCAGGTTCCCGGAAGCAGTGAAGCTCTGCGTGCGGCTCGCATGGGCCCGTAGCCTGCCGTCTTTCTCGCCTTTGGCGTCCGCGCGAAGGCCTGCCGCCAGGGTCAGAAAGACCAGCGCCACGATGAGGAGGGCCCACACCGCGACGCGGTTCGCGCGGCGGGCCGGTGCCCCGTCCGGGGGATGGGAGTGAGAGGTCATGCTCATGCCGAAAAGACGCTCCGTAATTCGAAAGGTATCGACATCAGATTTCGATTCGTTTCAACGCGAGCGCGGCCTGGCTGCGCACGTAGCCGTTCTCGCGGTCGTCACCCGCCTTCTCCCGCAGTGTCTCGATGGTCGACTGGTCCTTCAGAACGGCCGCGGCCTTCGCGAGCCCCTCCACCGCGAGAATCCGAACCGCGGGATTCGGGTCCGCCTTCAGCGCCGCCGCGAGCGCGTCGCGAATCTCCGGCGACGGCGGCATCTGCACGAGGGCCTCGGCGGCCTTCTTCCGGACGCCCGGGTTCCTGTCCGTCTCGAGCGTCCGCCGGAGCAGGCTGACGATCTCGGGCGAGACCGCGGCGCCCTCGCGCGTCGTCGCCGAAACGAAGTCGAGCACCTTGCCCTTGGCGCCTTCCGTCTCCGCGGCGCCCGACATGAGAGACACGAGAAGATCCGCCACGCCCTTGTCCTCGGGACGCCCCACGACCGTGTACCGGGTCGTCACGTCGAACGAGACCGCGATCTTCCCGGGCTCGTCGCTGGCGCGATACGCGACGTTCGCGAGCCGCGGCTTGCCCGAGAGATCGAGGGCCGCGCGGGAAGCGTCCACCGTCCGGTTCGACACGAGGGCGACGTTTTCGCCGCGGTCGCCGGCACGCGAGCTCGGCGTGGGAAGCGCGGTGGCGGCGGTGGACGACTCGGGACGAGCCGTGCCGCGCGCCAGGAGGAAGCCGAGCCCGCCCGCGAGGAGCACCACCGCGGCCTTCAGGAGGTTCTGCCGGGAATGGCGGGCCGGGAAGGGCACGAGGCTGCCGCCTTTGCCGTTGCCAGCCCGCGCGCCGTTCTCCGCGGCGATGCCGGCCATGGCGGCCGTCGTGCGCGCCACAAAGGCCGGCGATGGGGAGAGATCCGCCCCGTCGTCCTCCCCGAGGCGCGTCCACATTGCCGACATCCCGTCGACCTCGGCGCGACAGGGGTCGCACGACGCGAGGTGGGAAGCGAGAAAGGTCTCGTCCGCCTCCGTCGCCGGGGATCCGGCGAGGCGGTCGAGCTCGAGCTCGCGAACCTTCAGTCCGTGGCGGCAGTCCATGGCGAATCTCCTTCGGAGAAATGGGCCTTGAGCGTCTCCATGGCCCGGAAAATCCGTGTCTTGACGGCGCCTTCGCTGATGTTCAACGTCCGGGCGATGTCGGCATAGGGCATCCCGTGATAGCGGGCGAGGACGAGGGCTTCGCGCTGCTCGTCCGAGAGGCGCGCGAGGGCGCGCCGCACGGCCTCGCGGCGCTGCCGATCGACGAGGCGCTCGTCCACCGGGATCCCGGGCTCGGCCACCTCGGCCACGGCGTCCAGCGCCACGCTCGGCCGGCGCACCGAGCGGCGCAGCCGGTCGCGGCAGGCATTCGTGGCGATCGCGAACAGCCACGACCCCACGGGCGCGCGCCCGTCGTACTGGTCGGCCCGCGACATGAGCTTCAGAAAGACGTCCTGGGTGACCTCCTCGGCCTCGGCGGAGTTCCCGAGCAGGCGGGCCGTGAACCTCAGAAGGGGTGTCGAGTAGCGCTGGAAGAGCCGGGTCGCTCCCGCGCTCTCTCCGCGGCGAACCTGCTCCATCGACTCGAGATCCGCTTCGTGATCCGGGTTCGTCGCGGGTGCTTCCACGAACTCCTCCACGGCTGAAATGGCAGC
>JAMQPJ010000501.1 GCA_023717585.1 Thermoanaerobaculia bacterium | reverse complement strand
GCGGCCTTCAGGATCTCGCCGATGTTCACCTCGGCGATGCGGACGTTGCCGTGCGTGTCGCGCTCGACGTCCTGAAGGCCCTGGAGTTCCGAAGGGTCGAGGCCCTCGACGAGCCCTTCGGCGATCACGGCGACGCCGTCGCGCCGGCCGTAGGAGAGGCGCTTCAGGATGGCGCCGACCAGCGTGTCCACGATGGCCTTGAAGCGGATCTGGTGGCCGAGGAACTCCTCGGGGATCAGCGTGAGCGAAGCTCCCGCGGCCTTCCCGATGCCCAGCGCCAGGTGGCCGGTCTTCCTCCCCATGGCCACGATGAAGTACCAACGAGAGGTCGTGCGCGCGTCCACCATCAGGTTCTTGACGATCTCGACCCCGTTGTGCCGGGCGGTCTGGTAGCCGAATGTGTCCACGTGGGCGGGCAGGTCGAGGTCGTTGTCGATCGTCTTGGGAACGTGGACCACCCGGATACGCCCCTCGGCCTTCTCGACGAGCTTCATGGCCGAGTACGCCGTGTCGTCGCCGCCGATCGTGATCAGGCGCGAGACGTTCAGGCGCAGGAGCGAGATCACCGTGTTCTCGAGGTGCTGAGGGTCCAGCGTGGGGTTTGCCCGCGAAATGCCGATGTAGGAGCCGCCGCGGAAATGGATGCGGCTGACCTCGTCGATCGTGAGGGGCGTGATGTGCTCGATGTTCCCCTTCATGATCCACTCGAAGCCGTCGCGGATACCGGTCACCTCCACGCCTTCGAGGACGGCACGGATAGTGGCCGAGCTGATGACGCTGTTGATGCCCGGGGCCGGCCCTCCTCCCACGAGGATCGCCAGACTCTTCTGCTGACTCATGTCACTCCGCCATCAAGTATCAAGTTCTCCCTCTTCACGGCCATTGAGCGTCAGGCCGGTGCATTCCGGCCGGCGGCGGCCAGAGCGACCTTCACGCGCTCGGACGTCATCGGCATCTCGTAGAGCCTTGCGCCCGTCGCGTCGAAGACCGCGTTCGCCACGACCGCCCCGACCGGGACGAGCGCCGGCTCGCCTCCTCCCTGCGGGGTCAGCTCGTCGTTCTTCACGAGGACGGTCTCGAGCCCGGGCATCCCCGAGAACCGCGGCAGGTCGTACGTGTCGAAGTTCCGGGTGAGGATCCGGCCGCCGTCGAAGCGGACCTCCTCCGAGAGCGCGTACCCGAGGCCCATCATGATGCAGCCTTCCATCTGCATCGTCGCGCCGTCCGGATTGATCACGACGCCCATGTCCTGCGCGCAGGCAATCCGGCCGACGCGGATGCGTCCGGTCGCGGCGTCGACGTTCACCTCGGCCATCAGGGCCACGTAAGTCCCGGCGTCCATTCCGCAGGCCACCCCGACGCCGCGGCGGCTCGGACCGGCTGCCTTCTTCCAGCCGAACCGCCCGGCGACCGCCTCGAGCACGCGGCGCATCCGCTTGTCGGACGTGTTGTTCAGGCGGAACTCGAGCGGATCGACTCCGGCCTTCGCCGCCATCGCGTCGATCTGCGATTCCCTTGCGAACACGTTGAGGTTCGCGCCCGGCGCGCGCCACGGACCGGTCGCGAAGAGATGCATCTTCGGCGTGTCGCTGCCCCAGCGTCCGTACGTCCGGATCAGGTTGTTCGGGACGTCGTAGAACTGCTCGGCACCGCGCGCCCCTGCCGCGTAGACCTGGTAGTCCCACAGGCAGATCCGGCCCGCGCCGTCGAGTCCCGACCGGATCTTGACGACCGCCGCCGGCCGGAACGCGTCGAGGAAGAACTCCTCGGCGCGGCTCCAGCACACCTGGACCGGCTTGCCGGTCGCCTTCGCGAGCTTCGCCGCCTCGATCGCCTGCTGGCCACCGCCGCTCTTGCCGCCGAAGCCGCCGCCCACGAAGGGGGTGATGACGCGAACGTTCTCCTTCGAAAAGCCGATGGCCTGCGCGATCGCCTGCTGGTTCGGGAACGGGGTCTGCGTCGAGACCCAGACCGTCATCGTGCCGCCTTCGAGCCGGGCGAGCGCGGTGTGGGTCTCCATCGCCGCGTGCGCCCCGTACCCGTTCACGTACTGCGCTTCGAAGAGCGAGGCGGACCCCTTCGCTCCCTCGGCGAGATCTCCCTTCTTTTCCCGCTCCTCTCCCGCTCCCGCCACCTCGAGGAGGTGGGCGAAGACGGTCCGGTCGTCGAAGGCCGGCTTCGGCACGTCCCAGTCGGACCTGACGAGGGCGAGCGCCTTCTCCGCGGTCTCGGGGTCGGGGGCGAGCGCGGCGACCATGCCGCCCTCGTCGACGACGACGACGCCCGGGACGCGTGCGGCGGCGGAGGTGTCGACGCTCTTCCGCGCGGCGCCGTGCGCCGGCGGACGAAGGACCTTCGCGTAGAGCATTCCCGGCAGGCGGATGTCCCCCGCGAACTGGGCCTTGCCCGTCACTTTCGCCCGCGCATCCCGGCGCTTCTCCGGTCTCCCCATGACCCGAAACTCGGAGACGGACTTCGTGGCGGCCTTTCCGTCCTGCCTGCGGACGATCTTCTGGCCCTTCGCGAGCTGGCCGAACGTGACGCGGACGTTCCGGTCGGAGGCGAGGAACGCGACACCGTCCTCGACACGGAGCGCCTCGGGCGGGGCCTTGAGGTGCTCCGACGCGAGTGTGAGCAGCACGGCCTTCGCTTCGGCCGCCGCCGCGCGCAGGGCCGGGCCGAAGAACCGGGTGGACATCGAGCCGTACGTGCCGTTGTCGAACGGGCAGAGGGCCGTGTCTCCCATGACCATGTCGATGGAATCGAGGGAAACGGCGAGCTCGTCGGCCGCCATTTGCGCGAGGGACGTGACGACGCCCTGACCCATCTCGATCTTCCCGGAGTAGACCGTGACGCGGCCGTCGCCGGCGATCCTCAGGTAGGCGTTGAAGTCGGTGGGGTAACCCCTCGTGCGGGCCTCCTGCCCGAGTAGGTCCGACAGGTCGGCGTTGAAGAGGACGATGATTCCGCCGCCGACGAGGCGGATGAAGCGCCTGCGGCTCAGGGCGGCCGCTGCGGGGGACGGCGGCGTCACGAGGGGAGGCGGGGCGCCGCTCACGACGCGCCTCCCGCCGCCGCCCGCTCGATCGCCTGGACGATCCGGTGATGGGCGGCGCAGCGGCAGAGGTTGTCCTCCATCCCCGCGACGATCTGCGCTCGGGAAGGCTTCGGCGTCTTCAGCAGAAGGGCGTGGGCATTCATGATCATTCCGGGCGTGCAGAACCCGCACTGCAGCCCGCCGGTGTCGGCGAAGGCCTCCTGAAGCGGGTGGAGCTTCCCGTCCTTCCCGTCCCGCTCCAGCCCCTCGATCGTCGTGACGTCCTTCCCGCGGACGGCCTTGACGGGCAGCAGGCACGACCGGACCGCCTCCTTGCCCACGACGACCGTGCAGGCGCCACAGAGGCTCGCACCGCACCCGTACTTCGTCCCCGTGAGGCCGAGGTCGGTGCGCAGAACCCAAAGGAGCGAGCGGTCGCCGTCGACGTCCAGCTTCATGGCCTTGCCGTTGAGACGGAACGCGATGGAGTTTCTCATCGGTCACCTCACGATCCCGGAGTCGATCCGTTCGACGAGTGCCTCGCGTCGATCATATCGGGATCCCGGGGGGCGAGACCCGCGCGTGCTGAAGAGGCGGCGGACCGACAGATCACCCCGGAGACTGCCGCTCACGACGGCTCGCGGAGAGAGGCCGGTTCCTCTAGCATCCGGGGCCATCATGATGGAAGAGACGGTCGAAACCCGTTCGATCGCGGTCATCGGCGCCGGGGCGATGGGGAGCGGCATCGCCCAGGTCGCGGCGGCGTCGGGGTTCAGGGTCAACCTCTCCGACGTTTCGGCCGGCGTCCTCGAGAAGGCCCTCGTTTCGATCCGGAAAAGTCTCGCGCGCATGGTGAAGGCCGGGACGTTGACGGAGGCGCGGGCCGCGGTCGCGCTCTCGCGGATCTCGACCACGACCGATTCGGCCGAGGCCGTGAGCGAGGCGCAGGCGGTCATCGAGGCGGTTCCTGAAGACCTCGCGCTCAAGCTGGAGGTCTTCCGCCGGCTCGATGGGGCGGCGCCTGAAAACGCTCTCCTCCTCTCGAACACCTCCGAGCTCTCGATCGCCGTGCTCGCGTCGGTGACGAATCGAAGGGATCGTGTCGCGGGGATGCACTGGTTCAACCCGCCGCCCCTGATGAAGCTGATCGAGATCGTCCGGGCGGAGGAGACGTCGGACGAGACCGTCGCGGCGGTCGAGGAGCTCTCCCGCAGGATGGGAAAAGAGACCGTCGTCTGCCGCGACTTCCGCGGCTTCATCACGTCGCGGGCTCTGGCGGCGCACGTCCTGGAGTGCTTCCGGATCGCCGAGGATGGGATCGCCACGCCACAGGACATCGACAAGGCCATCCGCCTCGGCCTCAACTATCCGATGGGACCGTTCGAGCTCGCGGACTACGTCGGGCTGGACGTCCTCGCCGCTGCCGCGCGCGGACTGGCCGAGGCGCACGGCCCCCGCTTCTCGCCGCCGCGCATTCTCCTCGAGCGAGTCGAGAAAGGACACCTCGGCGTCAAGACGGGGAAGGGCTTCTACGACCATGAGTGAAACGGTTCTCGTGTCGTACGCGCGCACGGCTTTCGGAAAGTTCGGCGGCGCCCTGCGTGACATTCCCGGCGTGGACCTGGCCGCCACGGCGATCGGAGGCGCCCTCTCACGCGCGGGCCTCGACCCTCGGGAGGTGGACGAGGTCTTCGGAGGCTGCTGCGCGCAGGTCGAGGCCGGCGTCGTCGCCCCCGTCATCGCGCGGCGCGCGCTCTTGAAAGCGGGACTACCCGCCACCGTCCCGTCCCTGACGCTCGACCGCGCGTGCTGCTCGTCGATGGCGGCCCTCCAGATGGCCGCCCGCGCGATTCGCGCGGGCGACGTCCGCGCCGCCGTCGTGTTCGGCGTCGAGAATCTCTCCCGCGTCCCTCTCGTCGTCTCGCCGCGCGTCCGGTGGGGAACGCGTGTGGGCCCTGTGACGCTGGAGGACGCGCTCTACCGGATGGAGTACGCCGAGTTCGCGCCGGTGTCCGTGGACGCCGGCGAGGTGGCTGTGGAATTCGGAATCGGCCGTGAGGAGCAGGATGC
Organism: Thermoanaerobaculia bacterium; assembly: GCA_023717585.1. GTDB lineage: Bacteria > Acidobacteriota > Thermoanaerobaculia > UBA5066 > UBA5066 > Fen-183. The sequence continues at coordinate 2,314 of JAMQPJ010000501.1, read as the reverse complement.
CTGGGCGCTCCGGTCGCAGCTCATGTACGCGCGGGCGCTGGCGGAGGGGATCCCGGCCGAGGAGATCGTCGGGCTGACTCTTCCGGGCGGGAAGGTTTTCGAGGCCGACGAGCTTCCAAGGCCTGAGACGACGCTGGAGGCGCTCGCGAAGCTCCCGACGATCTACGGCTCGCCGACCGTCACGGCGGGAAACGCTCCCGGCCTCGACGCGGGCGCGGCGGCGCTCGTCGTGATGTCCGCGGCAGAGGCCCGTCGCCGCGGGGTGCGGCCGCTCGCCCGGCTCCTTTCGTACGCCGCCGTGGCTCTCCAACCGCGGCGGATGGCCGAGGCCCCGGCCGCGGCGGCCGAGTGTGCGCTTCTTCGTACGGGCCTGCCTCTCGCATCCCTCGATCGCGTCGAGATCAACGAGGCCTTCGCCGCGGTTCCGCTCGTCTCGATGAAGAAGCTCGCCCGGGATGACACCGCGGCGCTCGCCGCGCTCCGCGACAAGACGAATGCCGACGGTGGCGCGATCGCGATCGGGCATCCCGTGGGGGCCTCTGGGGCGCGGATCGTGGGAACGCTCGCGATGGCTCTCCGGCGGCGCGGCGGCGGGCGCGGACTCGCGGCGATTTGCGGAGGCCTCGCCCAGGGCGATGCCGCCGTGCTCGAGGCCGAAGGGTGAGGTTACGTCCGTCGCCGCCCGCCGTCACGCATGAAGATGAATGCGTCCCGCCTGTTCTCTCGTCATCGGGGGCCGACCGCCCCCGCCTAGGGCGGTCAACACCCGGTTTCCACGTCCGCCTGCAGAAAGGCCCGCTCCAGGAAGGCATTCAAGGCCGCGAACCAACGCTGCCAGGTCGCCGCCCACCTCAGCATGCGAGCACTTGCGGGATCAACATCGCTCGCGACCCTGGAATCCGTCATCGCGCCTCCCCGTCAGGACGATGACTTCCAGCCCCGTCCGATTAACCGCTCACAGCCTATCAGGAGCTGGCGGGTGCCAGGGTGACCCGGTGCTCGTGAACCCGGTGTCATGCACGGGTCATGGGTCTGACAGCGGCCTCGCCGAGGAAGGCGCCGCCGTGCTCGAGGCCGCCGCGTGAGGGCGAACTTCGGCCGTCCCCTTTCGGGAATCCGCGTCGTCGACCTGACGTCGCTTCTCCCGGGCGGCATCGCCACGCGGCTTCTCGCCGACCTCGGCGCGGAAGTCGTCAAGGTGGAGCCGCCCGGTGGTGAGGCCGGGCGCCACTTTCCGCCTCTCGACGACGGCGTCAGCGTCTACTACCGCCTCACGGCGGGCGGAAAGAAGGTGCGATTCCTCGACTTGAAGACGCAGAAAGGCCGCGCCGCGCTGGACCGTCTCCTCACGCGCGCCGACGTCCTGATCCACTCGCTCAGGCCCGCCGCCGCCCGGAGGCTCTCACTCGCGGCGGGCGACGTCGCCGCGCGAAATCCGCGTCTCGTGCAGGTACGCATCGCGGGTTTTCGCCGTTCGGAAAAGGCCGGCCACGACGCGAACTTCCTCGCCGCGTCGGGCCTTCTCGACCTCAACCGCGACGCGCGCGGCCGGCCGGTCATTCCCCGGTTCCAGATCCCGGACGTCGCGGGCGGGGCGTGGCCCGCGGTGGCCGCCGTCCTGACCGGCCTTTTCGAGCGCGAGCGGACGGGCCGGGCCACGGCGGTGACGGTGTCCCTCCACGAAGGAAGCCTCGCCCTCCTCTCGCTCGGCGCCGCCGAGTACCTCGCGACGGGACGCGTAGCGAGCGACGGCGCCCTCGTGACGGAAGGCCTCCACCCGTGCTACGGCCTCTACCCGACGAAGGACGGACGACTCCTCGCGGTCGCCTGCATCGAGGCCAAGTTCTGGGCCGGCTTCTGCACGGCCATCGGCCTGCCTGATCTCGTCCCGCTCCAATACGCCTCGGGCGCGACCGGGCGAAGAGCCCGGCGGCGCCTCGCGGCGGCGACGCGGCGCCGGACGTTCGCGGAGTGGACCCGGCGGCTCGAGTCGCTCGACGTCTGCGTGACACCCGTCGCGATGCTCGCCGAGGCCGTGAGAGCGGAGCTCCGGCTGGAGAAGGGACGCGGCGTCTTTCGCCGGGGCCGCGGCGGGCGGTACGAGATCGTCCCGAGGATTCGGTGAATGAAACCGCTCTTCGAGGATCTTCGAACCGAGGAGCAGCGGGCGCTGGCCGGAACGGTACGCCGCTTCGTGAAGGACGAGCTGAAGCCATACCTCGCGTCTTCTCCCGATGACGAGTTCCCACGCCCGCTCTTCTCGCGCCTGTGCGTGATGGGCCTGGGCGGCATCCCGTTCCCGGCCGAATACGGC
>JAMQPJ010000170.1 GCA_023717585.1 Thermoanaerobaculia bacterium | reverse complement strand
CCGCGCCGTCAGCGTCGGCGAGTGCGTGACCGAGGGCGCCGACCCCGGCCCCGCCTCCCCTTCGAAGATCTTCGCGAGGCCGAAGTCGAGGAGCTTCACGCGGCCGTCGGGCGTGACCTTGACGTTCGCGGGCTTCAGGTCGCGATGGACGATCCCCTTCTCGTGTGCCGCCTCCAGCGCCTCGGCGATCTGCCGGGCGAAAGAAAGAGATTCTTCGAGTGAAAGAGGACCCGCGGCGATTCTCTGGGCGAAGTCGTCGCCCTCGACGAGCTCCATGGCCAGGAGGTGGCGCGTCGAAGAAGAGGAAGAGGTAGAGATTTCTTCGAATGAGTAAAGGATGGCGATGCCCGGATGATTGAGGCTGGCGAGCATGCGGGCCTCGCGCTCGAACCGCCCTCTCCTCTCTTCACTTTCAAAGAGCTCTTCCGGCAGTACCTTCAGTGCAACAGCTCGGTCGACGCGGGTGTCCTTCGCCCGATAGACCTCTCCCATCCCGCCCGCACCCAGCGGGCTCACGATCTCGTAAGGGCCGAGCTTCGTGCCGGACGCGAGCGTCACCGCGCCGGCCCCGGGAAGTTCATCTTGCGCACGATCGCCTCGTAGCGCTTGTTGCCGGCGAGCCCGGGGCTGATTCCGGGTCCGATGAGCGCGTACGCCATGTTCGGCGTCCGGTCCTCGAAGGCCTTCTCGTACCAACGCAGCGCCTCGTCCATCTCGCCGAGGGCGCTGTGCACGTCGGCGAAGGTCACCGGGTCGACGTACTGCGTCTTTTCCAGCGCATGGAGCTCGTCGAGCTTCTGGCGGGCGCGAGCCGTCTCTCCGCACGTCGCGTAGGTGACTCCCAGCCACGAGCGTGAGAGAGCCGCCGCGCCGCCCGCGATCCGCCTCTCGGCGATCTCGGCCTGGGCGAGAGCTTCGGGGCACTTCTTCTGGCGTGCCAGCGTCCGGCTCAGCTTGATGTAGCCCCAGGTCCAGTTGGGGTCGATGTCGATCGCGCGGCGGAAGTTCACGGCGGCCTGGTCCAGGTCGCCCCGGGCCATGTAGTTGATCGCGATGTCGTGGACGGGGCCTGTCGACAGCGGGTCGAGCTCGGCCGCCTTCTTGCAATGCGCAAGCCCCTCGTCGAGGCGGCCCATGGCCGTCAGGAACCACCCGTAGTGACCCTGAACGGTTCGGCTGCCCGGGTTGAGCTCGAGGGCGCGCCGGAGCTCGGTCTCCGCGCCCGCCCAGTCCCACTCGAAGTAGAAGCTGACGAGTCCGAGCGCGGCGTGGGCCTCGGCCTGGTCCGGATCGATCTCGAGCGCACGGCTCACGGCGGCCCGGGCCTTCTTCGCCGGCTCCGCGCGGCCGCTCCCACGGAGGAAGGCCTGGCGGGTGTAGGCCTCTGCGAGCCCGGCGTAGGCCAGAGCGTAATTCGGCGCCCGCGCCACCGCCTGCTGGAAGTAGTCGACGCTCTTGTCCATCTCCTGCTGGTTGCCCACGAGGTAGTCGCGCCCCTTCAGGTACAGGCGATAGGCTTCGGGGTCTTCGGTCCTGCCGCGGGCGAGCTTCGCCTTCTCTTCCCCGCTCAGCTGGCGGCGCAAGGTCCGCGCGATCGTGGACGCGATCTCGCCTTCGACCCGGAGGACGTCGTCCGCCCGCCGGCTGTACTTCTCGCCCCAGAGCTGCGTGTCGTCGCGAACGCTCACGAGCTCGGCGGTGATGGAGAGGTCCGTGCCTCGGAGCGCCAGGCTTCCAAGCAGCAGGGCGTCGACGCCGAGCTTCCGGCCGATCTCCTTCGGGTCCACCTTCTTCCCCTTGAACGAGAACGCAGACCTTCGCGAGATGACACGGAGGCCGGGCAGCCGCGAGAGGGTGCTGATCAGGCTTTCGGAGATTCCGTCGCTCAGGTACTCGATCGCGGGGTCGCCGGTCGCGTTCTCGAACGGCAGCACGGCCACCGATTCGATCGAGGCGCCCCGGCCGGCCCTGCGGAGGGCCACGAACGCGCCCGCGGCGAGAAGCACGACGAGGCCGGCCACACCGAGGAGGACGAGCTTCTTCGACACGCCGATCGGAGCTGCCGCCGCGGGCTTCGTCGGCGAGGTCGGATCGCGCTGCAGGTGGCCGAGGTCCACCGCGAGTTCGCGGGCCGTGGCGTAGCGACGGCCGCGATCCTTCTCGAGGCAGCGCCCGATCAGCCCGCCCAGCGGAGCTGGCAGACCGGCCCTGATCTCGTCCACCGGCCGCGGCGCGTCGCGCAGGATCGACGAAATGAGCTCGGCCGAAGAATCACCCTGAAACGGCCGTCGGCCGCTCGCCATTTCGTAGAGGATGACCCCCAGCGAGAAGATGTCCGTCCGGTGGTCCACCGGTCGCCCCTGTACCTGCTCGGGCGACATGTAGGGCACCGTCCCCATCACGACGCCTTCCTGCGTCCGCATGTCCGTCGGCAGTTGCGAATCGACGCGCGCCCCGTCGCCGGACGCGGCGACCTTCGCGAGGCCAAAGTCGAGCACCTTCACGCGCCCGTTCTTCGTGACCATGACGTTGGCGGGTTTGAGATCGCGGTGGACGATCCCCTTCTCGTGCGCGGCTTCCAGCGCCTCCGCGATCTGGCGGGCGAACGAGAGAGTCTCTTCGAGTGGAAGAGGGCCGGAGGCGAGGCGCACCGCGAGGTCGTCGCCTTCGACCAGCTCCATGACGAGGAGATGTCGCCCCCCAATTTCTTCGAATGAGTGAATTGCAGCGATGCCCGGGTGATTGAGGCTCGCCAGAATGCGCGCTTCTCGCTCAAAGCGCGCCTTCCTCTCTTCACCTTCTAAGAAATCTTCCGGCAAGACCTTCACCGCAACATCTCTCGCCAACCTCAGGTCCCTTGCCCGATAGACCTCTCCCATTCCCCCTGCGCCCAGCGGGCTCAGGATCTCGTAGGCACCGAGCCTCGTTCCGGCGGCCAGCGTCACGTCACCGACCCAGTTCCGCGTTCCAGTTCAGGACGACCGTCGTCGGCGTCATCGACTCGCGCCCGAGAGGGGCGACGGAGAGGAACCGCTTGCCGTCGGCCGCCGGGAGGTAGCGGTTCCGGGCGCGACCAATGTCGAAGCGTCCCTGGAAGAGCGCCCGCGGGATGCCCGCCGTGAACGCGTCGCCCGGGTGAATCTCGGCCGCCATGATCTTCTGGTCGGGAGCGCGGTAGTAGAGCTCGCGGCCATCCGAGCGCCATTTCGGCTCCGAGCCTCCCGCGTTCGAGATCTGCCACTTGCCCCCCGGGCCGGGGAAGCTCTGGACGTAGACCTCGTTCCGCCCCGACTCGTTCGACTGGTATGCGAGGTATTTTCCGTCGGGCGAGACGACCGGGATCGCCTCCTGGAACGGTGTCTTCAGGAAAGGAACCGGCTTTTTCTCGCCGGACATCGGCAGCATCCAGATGTCAAATCCCGTGTCCTTGGACTGCTGCTGGAAAACGAGAATCCTGCCGTCGCGCGTGAAGTCGCAGGCGATCTTCAGCCCCTCGGTCTTGAGGAGGAGGCTCTCCTCGCCGCGGCCGTCCGCCGGCTTCGAGAACAGATCCTGCCCCTTCGTGTAGACGACAGTTCGTCCATCGGGCGACCAGAGAGGACCGCGAGCATCCGGACCAAAAGTGAGGCGGGAACTGACCCCGCGCTTCAGATCCCGGACCCAGATGTCCGGCTTCCCGCTGCGAGGATCGGCGAGGTCGTAGGCGAGGCGGTCGCCGCCCGGAGAAAGCGCGGGGTTGTGGTGCTCGCCCGGCTCGCCAAGCGTCTCGATCTCGCGGCCCGAGAGATCCACCCAGACGAAGCGATTCCCCGATTCCCCGGTGCGATAGACGAGCGTGCCTTCGCGCGACACCGAAAAACGGGCCAGGCCGACGGCGTTCGTCCCCACGTGCTCGGCCAGCGGAACGGGCTCGCCGATCGTCTTCAGAGACTTCGCGTCGAACCGCTGGGCGACCAGCGTCTTGTCCCGCACGAAGAGCAGGTAGCCGGGGGGCGCATACGTCACGAGCGTCTGCGCGGGTGCGACCGCGATGGACTCCGTCGAGTCCAGCGTCCCGATCCGGTAGGCGTTGTCTTCCGGCTTCTCGGCCGTCGCCATGTAGAGGAAGTGGCGGCCGTCGGGCAGGAACTCCGGCCAGTCGACGTTTACCTCCTTGCGCGAGGCATCCTGCTTCACGGCGACGGCGGGCGTGCCGCCCGCCGCGGAGACGCGGTGGATCGGATCGGTGCCGGTCCCGTCGAAAAGTATGACGCCGTCAACGCTCCACGAGCCGTCGGCACCCGTCGGAGTGTCGCAGATCTTCTGGGCCGGCCCGCCCGAGACGTCGATTTTCTTGAGCTTTCCCTCCGCGAAGAAACCGAGAAAGCGACTGTCCGGCGACCAGAACGGGCGCGTCGTTCCCTCCGTGCCTTCGAGCGGATGCGCCTTCAGGGCGTTGAGAGACCGCACCCAGATGCGGCTCTTTCCCGTCGAGTCCGTCGCGTTGAAAGCCAGCGTGCGCCCGTCCGGCGAGATGCGCGGCGCGTCGATGGTCGTCACCCCCTCCGGCATCGGGATGTCGAAACGGATCGTCTTCAGCTGCGCCGGGGCCCTGCGGAGGAAACCGAACCCGAATCCGAGAGCGGCGAGCGCGGCCGCCGCCGCGAGGCCCCAGGCGAGCCGCTCGCGGCTCTTCCGGCGGTGGGCGACGGGGGCGGGCAGCCCGACCTGCGAGCCGCCTTCCGCGATCCACTGGAGCTGCAGTTTGATGTCGTGAGCCGTCTGGAACCGGTCCTCGGGGTCCTTCGCGAGGCACGTCTTCACGACGCGGTCCAGCGCCGGAGGCGTCATCGGAGCAATCGAGGAAACGGGAGCCGGCTCGTCCTTGAGGATCGCCGAGATCAGGGCGGCGTGGCTCTTCCCTTCGAAGGGCTTCCGGCCCGTCGCCATCTCGTAGATGACCGCCCCGAACGAGAAGATGTCGCTTCGCGCGTCGGATTCCTTGCCCTCGAGCTGCTCGGGCGCCATGTACTGGAACGTCCCGAGGATCGTCCCCTGCTGCGTGAGCGAGCGGGGCATCTCGGTCGGCAGCGACGTGGCCGACGACGAGGACTTCACGGCCGGCGCGGCTGCCTTAGCGAGGCCGAAGTCGAGGAGCTTCACGCCGGACTTCGTCAGCATCACGTTTCCGGGCTTGAGATCGCGGTGGATGATGCCGGCGTGGTGCGCCGCGTCGAGGGCGCCCGCGATCTCGATGGCGATCTTCAGGAGCTGATCCGGCGGGAGGGGGCCGCTCAGCAGGCGCTCCATCAGAGTCTGCCCGTCGGCCAGCTCCATGATGAGGAGGTGCCTTGCCGGGGCATCGGCGGACGCGGGCGTCTCCTCGAACGAGTAGAGATGGGCGATGTTGGGATGGTTCAGGGCCGCGAGCAGGCGCGCCTCGCGTTCGAAGCGCGCGATGCTCTCCTTGTCCTCGAAGAACTCCGCGGGCAGGACCTTCAGCGCGACCGTTCGCTCGACGCGGGAGTCCTTCGCCTTGTAGACCTCGCCCATCCCACCCGCTCCGAGAGGACCGAGGACTTCGTAAGGGCCGAGATGCGAGCCGGTTGAAAGAGTCATCGAGCCCCCTCCACGAGAAACAGATGCGAGACCGTCCGGCGGCAGGAGTAGGCGTAGCCCCTTCCGTCGTCGGTAAAAGCGAACGGCCCGACGTTCAGAACCCCGGTCAGATCGGCGGGCCCGAGGGTCCGCAGCGGCTCACGTTTGCCCGTCGCAACGTCGAGCCGTTCGACGCGCGCCGGGACCTCCCCGCCGCGCGCGACGATCACGAAACGGCCGTCCGCGCTCCACCGGATGGCCTGGTCCTCGGGAGTCGCGCCCGGCACGGGTCGATCTTCGCCGCCGTCGACCGGATAGCGGACGAGGGCGCCGCCGCTCGCCTTGACGAGGATCAGCCGGCCGTCGGGCGACACGAGACCCTGACTCGTTCCTTCCGGGGTCACGGCGCGCGGCTTGCCGCCCGCGATGTCCTGCGCGTAGCACCGGACGGCCTTGCCGTCCTCGTGGCCGCAGGCAAGAACCTTCTTGCCATCCGGGAAGAACTGTCCGGACCCGTAGCTGACGAGGCCCCCGCGTTCGAGCTTGCGGGGCTCGCCGGCTCCCGTGGGATAAAGCAGGAGTTGGGGGGGCGTCGTCGGCACGGCCGCGAGAGCCCACTTGCCGTCGCGGGAGAGGTCCAGCGCGGCCCCCTCGCCGAGGCGCACGACCGGCGAGCCATCCGTCTGGCGCAGGCAGACGGCGTAATTCACGCCCACACTCCCGCTCTCTTCCATGAAAAGAAGCGTCCTGCCGTCCTGGCTCAACGCGGCGGGATCGGACAAGTCGAGCCAGGAGAGATCCCTCTCGCGCGCCTGACCGGGCGCGAGTACCAGCATCTCGCGGAAGAAATCGTCCCGCGTCGCGAGCCAGCGCCCGTCCCCGCGGACGTCGTGAATCGTCAGGCCGCCGGCGCTTTCGAGCGCCACGCGGCGCCTGCCCGACAGGGTGACCGCATAGACCCTGAAGTTGTTGTAGGCGTTGCCCGCGGAGAACATGACCTCGTCTCCCGCCGGCGACCAGGCCAGCCCCTCCTCGCCCCAGTAGCCCTCCGAAAGGACCGTTTTCTTCCCCGCGAGGTCCACGACGGCGACCTCGCCGCGATCGTCGAACTTGAAGGGGTGCTCGAAGAACGCGATCCGGTCCCCGCGCGGGGAGAAGCGCGGGTTGCTCAGATAGCCGCCGGTCTCCGCCAGGACTTTTCCGGCCGGGAATTCGAGCCGGTCTTTCCCGCCGACGTCGCGGATCACCGCGAGCTCCGCCCCGTCGGGAGACCAGTCGGCCTCGCGCACGCCGTCCAGGATCTCCCGCGGCGCGCCGCCTTCCAGCGGCATCCGCGCGAGCGTGCCCTCGAAGAGGCTGTGCCCCTTGGACCGCCCGCGGATGAGGACGGCCAGCTCGCCCCGGGACGAGACGGAGAGCAGATGTCCGGCCCGCAACAGGCCGCGCGGACTCGCCCCCGGGTAGTCCGACCGGAGCGAGAGGATCTCCGGCGTGTTTCCGGACGCGGCCGCGCTGTAGACGATCGTCTTTCCGTCCGGGGCGAGGCGGGCGTTGAAGATCGGCTCCTGCCGGAACGTGAGCTGCGCGAAGGACGGGACGGCGGCGATCGAGCGCTTGCCCTTCCAGTGCCCGATCGCGAACGCCCCGGCGACGGCGAGGAGGGCGGCGGCCACGGCGGCCGCCGTTACCGGTCGCCGTGCGCCGCGTGGCGAATACGGCGGGGCCGCCCGGCCGGTCGCGGAGCTCCCCGCGAGCGCCTCGAGGTCGAACGCGAGATCGCGAGCCGACTGAAAACGCTCCGCCGGGTTCTTCTCGAGGCAGTGCCGGATGAGCCGATCGACCTCGGACGGAATCTTCGCGCCCGAGACGTCCGGCTCTGCCGGCTCCTCCTTCAGGATCGCGTTCATCGTCTCGATCGCCGAGTCGCCCTTGAACGCGCGCCGGCCCGTGAGCATCTCGAAGAGGACGCACCCGAACGCGAAGATGTCCGACCGGGCGTCGGCCGGCAGCCCTCTCACCTGCTCGGGGGCCATGTACCCGACGGTCCCGAGGAGAGTCCCTGCGTCCGTGGCCTGCGCCATCGTCGGCGACTTCGTGTCTTCTCCGGCCGTGACGGCACGTTGCTTCGCGAGGCCGAAGTCGAGGATCTTCGCGCGCCCGTCCTTCGTGAGGACGATGTTCTCGGGCTTGAGGTCGCGGTGGACGATCCCGCTTTCGTGCGCCGCGGCGAGCCCGCGCGCGATCTGGACTCCGAGCTCGACGGCCTTGCGCACCGGAAGCGCGCCCGCGGCGATCCGCTCGCGCAGCGTCTCCCCGTCCACGAGCTCCATGACGAGGATGTGACGCGACGAGGAGGAAGAAGCGGAAAAAGGGATTTCTTCGAATGAATAAAGAGTGGCGATGCCCGGGTGATTCAGGCTCGCGAGCAGCTTCGCCTCCCGCTCGAACCGCTGCCTCCTCTCTTCACCTTCAAAGAACTCTTCCGGGAGTACCTTCAAGGCGACCGTCCGGTCGACGCGAGTGTCTTTCGCTTTGTAGACCTCCCCCATCCCTCCCGCGCCGATCTGGCCGAGGATTTCGTAGGAGCCGAGCTTCGTGCCGGACGCGAGCGTCACCCTCGGTGCCGCCCCTCGTAATTCGCGCAGAGATAGTGAATCCCGACCATCATCACTTCCTCCCAGGCGGCCTCGACCCCGGGGAGGCACTCGGGATCGCAGGCGCGCACGGTGTCGAGCAGGCTGTCCAGCCACAGATCGTACAGGTGCGCGCCGATCGCGAGATGGCCGGCGCCGTGGCGGACCGCGACTTCCTCGAGGTACGGGTCCGGACCCTGCTTGGGGTCCCGCGCCACGAGGAGGAGGTGGTGGAACGATGCGCGGAGCGCCTCCTTCTGTCGGGCGAAGTCGGTGTGGGCGAACTTCTCGGACACCTCCGGGGCAGAGGCGAGGAAGTTCTCGTAGAACACGTCGAGGAAGTCCCGGCGCGCCTCGCACCGTTTCAGGCTGGCCTCGAAAACGGCGAGCGCGAGGGGGGTCATTTCTTCCCCCTCAGCTCCGCCGGCCAGTTCACGACGAGCGTCAACGAACCCGTCTCCCGGGTCTGGTTCGGGCGGACCAGGATGAACTTCTTCCCGTCCGCCGTCGAATCGAAGCGCGAAGCGATCCCCGCGAGAGGCGGTGTCGCGACGAAGAGCTCGGTCGCCTTGCCGAAGTCGGGCGTGTCGCCCTTGAAGGTCACCGCGACCGACACGATCTTGTTGCTCTGTCCCTCCTGATAGAGGATCTCCTTGCCACTCTGCCGCCAGCCGGGAAACGCGCCCCCCTGCGACGAGACCTGCCACTTCCGGCCGGGTCCGGGGAACGGAGCGACATAGACCTCGTTCCGGCCGGATTCGTTCGAGTTGTAGGCCAGCCACTTTCCGTCAGGGGAGAACACGGCGCCCGCCTCGGTGAAATTCGTCTTGAGGAACGGGAATGGCTTGCGGTCTCCCTTCAGCGGCAGGATCCAGATGTCGAGGTTCGTCTCGGTCTCGAGCTGGTGGAAAGCGAGAAGGTTGCCGTCCGGCGAAAAGCCGGTCGGACGCTTGATGGTCTCCGACGCGTACAGCAGTTCCTCCACACCGGAGCCGCCGATCTGCTTCCGGTAGAACCCCTGCTGCGGGCCGCGCGCGCCGAAGTAGACGATCGAACGGCCGTCCGGGGACCAGCGCGGAGCGCCTTCCTCGGCCGGCTCGAACGTGAACCGCGTCTTGAGGTTTCGTGAGGCGTCGCAGATCCAGATGTCGTGCGTGCCAGCCTTCATGTCGATCTCCGACACGGCGACGCTCCGCCCGTCCGGCGACACGCTGACCTCGTCGTAGGCAGCGCGATCCACCAGCGTGCCGAGCGTCTTGCCTGAGCGGTCCGTCCATTCGAGCTGCGCTCCGAGGACGACGGCCGCTCCGACCTGGGCGACGAGGACCCCGGCTTGCGAAGCGGAGAAGACCGCCTTTGCAGCGCCCGACATCAGGCTGACGTTCTCGACCACGGGGCGCGCCTCTCCCAGGAGGGCGAGACGCTCCGGGTCGAAGCGTTGCGCCATCAGGGCCCTGTCGCGGAGAAAGAGGAGGTGCCCCGAGGCATACTCAGCGCCTCCCGGGGACCGGAGGAGAGGCTTCGACTCGCCGCCGTCGAGGGCGCCCACGAGGATCTGATGACCTTCCGCGGGGAGCGCGCTCGTGAGACGCGCGAGATAGAGAAAGTGCCGCCCGTCCGGAAGGAAGACGGGCAGCCGGTGGGAGTTGTCCCCCCGCTTCGCGTCGAGCTTCGTGAGCAGCTTGGCCTCGCCTCCGTTCTCGGAGACGACGTGGAGCGGCCCGCCCGCCGCGGGCGCGAAGACGATGACGCCCGTAGGGCTCCAGGCGCCGCCCTTCGGAAAATCGGTGATGGAACAGAGGATCGACGGCGGCCCTCCCGAGGCCTCGATCCGCTTGAGCTTCTGATCGGCTCCGAATCCGAGAAAGCGGCCGTCCGGCGACCAGAACGGGTACTGGGCGTTTTCCGTCCCCGAGAGCGGCTGCGCCTCGGAGGAATCCAGAAGGCGGACGAACAGCCGGACCTTCCCGTCGGCGGCGCGGGCCGTGAAGGCGAGCTTGCGGCCGTCCGGCGAGAGAACCGGCGGGCCCGGCTGCGTGGTGTCGACGGCGAAGACCGAACCTTCGGGAGGGTTGATCGTCGCCCGGTAGACGCGCTCCTCCGGGGCGCGAGAGCGCAGCGCGAGGACTCCCAACACACCCGCCGCGGCCGCGAACGCGGCCGCAATCGCCCAGGGGAGGTAGAGAGAGACCCTGCTCGCCCGCGCGACGGGCACGGCCTCTGCCGGAGCCCCAACGCGCACGCCCGAGCTGCCCGCGATCGTCCTCTCGAGTGCGATGCGCGATTCGCCGATCGCCTGCAGGCGCTGCTTCGGGTCGCGCTCGAGGCAGCGCTCGAGAAGCACCCGCACGGACGGCGGCGTCGACGGCGGCAGCTTCCCGAAGTCCACCGGGTCGCGCAGGACGGCCGCGAGCGTGTCGCTCACCGTCTCGCCCTGAAAGAGACGCTTGCCCGTCAGCATCTCGAAGAGGACGACGCCGAACGCCCAGACGTCGGCCCGCTTGTCGACGGGCTTGCCCCGCGCCTGCTCCGGCGACATGTACGCCGCCGTTCCGAGGATCACCCCAGCCGCGGTCGCGCGCGCCGTGAGCGTCGGCGAGTGCGAGATCTCCGGCGAGGATCCGTTCTCGTTCTCGAACGCCTTCGCGAGACCGAAGTCGAGGAGCTTGACCTTCCCCTCGGACGACACGACGACGTTCGCGGGCTTGAGGTCGCGGTGGACGATTCCTTTCTCGTGCGCCGCTTCCAGCGCCTCGGCGATCTGCCGGGCGTACGAGAGAGATTCTTCGAGTGGAAGAGGGCCCGACGCGATCCTCTTGTCGAGGCTTTCGCCTTCGGCGAGCTCCATGACGAGGAGATGCCGCCCGGAGATTTCTTCGAATGAGTAAATGGCGGCGATTCCGGGATGATTGAGCGCCGCGAGCAGCCGAGCCTCTCTCTCGAATCGCTGCTTCCTCTCTTCACCTTCAAAGAGATCTTCCGGCAATACCTTGACCGCGACCTCTCGATTGAGGCGAGGGTCTTTCGCCCGGTAGACCTCACCCATCCCGCCCGCCCCGAGGAGCCCGAGGATCTCGAAGGAGCCCAGCTTCGTGGAGGGTGCGAGGCTCATCTCGATCCCTTCGCGATCGTCCAGTTCACGACGAAATCCACGAGCGCGTTCGGCTTCTGCCCCTCGCCCACGACGAGAAAGCGCAGGTGGTCGGAGGTCGGAGAGAACGACGGGGCGGTGGGGTTGGGCCCCGGGGCCCGGAACAACGGACGGCCCTGGCCGAGCTCGAGGGTTTCTCCGCGGGTCTCGACCGGAACCGCCCAGATCATGCCGCTGAGATCGTGGTAGAGGATCTCCTTGCCGTCCGCTCTCCAGAACGCATACGCACCGCCGTCAGTCGAGATCTGCCACTTCCGGCCCGCCCGCGGGAACGAGGTGACGTAGACCTCCCACCGGCCCGACTCGTCCGTGCTGTAGGGCAGCCACCGACCATCGGGAGACAGGGCGGAATTCACTCCGCTGAACTTCGTCTTCGACCAGGGCTCCGCTTTTCGTGCGCCGTCGAGCGCAAGCGTCTTGACCTCGACTCCGGCGTCCTTGGCCGACTCGTCGAAGACGAGGGTGCGGCCGCCGGCCGCCCAGGTGACGGGTCCCTTGTCGACGTCCGACGAGTAGAGAAGCTCCTCCTCCGAGGAACCGTCGAGTGCCTTGCGGTAGAGGTCGAAGTGCCCCTTGCGGTTGGACGCGAAGACCAGCGCCGATCCGTCCGGAGACCAGAGCGGCGCCACGTCTTCCCCGGGGTCGAACGTGAAGCGCGTGCGCACCCCGCGGGCGATGTCGAAGATCCAGAGGTCGTGCGTCCCGGTCGCCAGGTCCCGGACGATCGCTGCGGCCTGTTTGCCGTCCGGGGAGAGAAGCGCCTGCTGGAAATCCGCGGGCTCGCCGAGCATCCCATCCGGTTTTCCGTCCCGGGTGAACCACTGGAGCCGGGATGTCGTCTCGCCGCGCGCGGTCTGGTAGGCGAGGATGCCGTTCTGCGAGGCCGAGAAGACCCCGATCGCCGTGCCGATCGCCGGCATCAGGATCTTCTCGGCGACCGGAAAGGCCTCGCCCGTGAACGCCAGCCGCGCGGCGTCGAAGGGCCGTGCCATGAGGGTCGTCTCGCGCAGGTAGAGGAGGTGCCCCGACGCGTACAGGGCCGCGGCGGGAGAGCGCAGGAGGACCTTCTCCGCTCCTCCGTCGATGGAAGCCACGACGACGTAGTGACCCTCGGACCCGGTCTTCGTCGAGCGCGCGATGTAGAGGAAGTGCTTGCCGTCCGGGAGAAACCGGGGGTGTCGATGCGAGTCGTCTCCGCGAGATGCGTCGATCTTCGTGACCGCCGTGGTCTCGCCTCCCTTGTCGGAGACCTTGAAGAGAGGCGAGGTCGGGCCGGGCGTGAAGACGATGACGCCGGCCGGGCTCCACGTCGCTCCCTTTCCCTCGGGAGCGCCGCAGATCGTCTGCGGCGAACCGCCCGTGGCCTCGATCGTCTTCAGCTTTCCGGCCGTGAAGAAACCGAGCGAGCGGCCGTCGGGCGACCAGAAGGGGTACATCGCCGATTCGGCTCCCGAGAGCATCCGGGCCTCGCGGGCGTCGAGCGCGCGCACGTAGAGGTTGACCTTCCCGGCTGCGTCGGCCGCCGTAAACGCGACCTGGCGGCCGTCCGGAGACACGATGACGGGGCCCGGACCATTCGCCTCCAGCCAGAAGGTCGTCCCATCCGGCGGCGGCAGCGAGGACCGGAAGATCCGCTCCGGTTTGCGGGCGGCGCGCACGACGACGGCGGTCAGGCCCGCCGCCGCCACGAGCGCGGCCGCGGCGATAGCCCAAGCAAGGCGCTCGCGACTCTTCCGCCGATGAGCGACCGGTGCCGGGACGCCCGCCTGCGAGCCACCCTCGGTGATCCACTGGAGCTGGAGCCGAACGTCGTGGGCCGTCTGAAAGCGATCGTCGGGATCCTTCGCGAGGCACGTCGCGATGACGCGGTCGAGGGCCGGCGGCGTCATGGGCGCGAGCGACGAAGCGGCCGGCGGCGTGTCCTTCAGGATCGATCCGATCAGGCTCGCCTGGCTCTTGCCATCGAACGCCCTTCTCCCGGTCGCCATCTCGAAAAGCACGGCGCCGAACGAGAAGATGTCGCTGCGCGCGTCGACCTCGCTCCCCTCGAGCTGCTCCGGCGCCATGTACTGGAAGGTCCCCATGATGGTCCCCTGCTGCGTGAGGTGCTGGGGGGACGCCATGGTCGGGAGGGACGTGAGGCCCGTCGGGGCCGTCTGCGGAGCGAGCGTCTTGGCGAGCCCGAAGTCGAGCAGCTTCACGCCGCTCTTCGTGAGCATGACGTTCGCGGGCTTGAGGTCACGGTGGACGATCCCCTGCCGGTGCGCCCGGTCGAGGGCGTCCGCGATCTGAATGCTGATCGGGAGCAGCTGCTCGAGCGGGATCGGTCCCTTCGCAAGACGGCTCGCGATCGTCTCGCCCTCGACGAGCTCCATCACGAGCAGGTGGCGGGAACGAGAAGAAGAAGAGGGGACTTCTTCGAATGAGTAGAGAGTGGCGATCCCCGGATGGTTGAGGCTCGCGAGCACGCGAGCCTCCCGCTCGAACCGCCCTCTCCCCTCTACACCTTCAAAGAACTCTTCCGGCAGCACCTTCAGGGCCACCTCTCTGTCGATGCGGGTGTCCCGGGCCCTGTAGACCTCACCCATCCCCCCGGCGCCGAGGAGCGAGAGGACCTCGTACGGCCCGAGACGGATGCCTGCGGCGATCGTCATTTGTTTGACCGGATTCTAGCCGCGAAAGAGTCGCATGTGCGCGGACCGGCGCCGAGTGCGAGATGATGCGCCGCGTCTCGACGAGGAGGCCGTCATGTCGCTCCCCATCTCCCGCCGCGCGTTCGCCGGAACCCTCGGTGCCGCTGCCGGCGTTGCGATTCTCGACACCCCTCTCATGAGCCGGGCGGCCGAAGCCGCGGCGAAGGCCGCCGCGAACCGCTACCCGGACGCCCTCGCGGAGGAGGCCCGCGAGGCGATCGCGAAACACCACGGCGTCGCAGTCGACCAGGTCCTTCTCGGCTGCGGCTCCTCGGAGATCCTGCGTATGGCGGACATGGCCTTCAGCGGCCCCGGACGGCGGGTCGTCGCCGCCGAGCCGACGTTCGAGGCGGTCCTCATGTTCGCGAAGGTGCTCCGTGCTGACGGTGTGAAAGTGCCCCTGACGGCCGACTTCCGCCACGACCTTCCGAAGATGGCTTCCGCGTGTGACGCGACTACCGGCCTCGTCTACGTCTGCAACCCGAACAATCCGACGGCGACTATCGTGACGGGCGACGAGATGGCCGCTTTCGCCGCGAAGGTCCCGCCCTCGGCGACGATCCTCGTGGACGAGGCGTACCACCACTTCGTCGAGGACCCCCGGTACCGCTCGAGCCTCGAGCTGATCGCGAAGCACCCGAACGTCGTCGTCGCGCGCACGTTCTCGAAGATCTACGGGATGGCGGGCCTCCGGCTCGGCTACGCCGTCTCGTCGATGGAGGCGATCGCGGCGATGGCGCCGTACGCCTCGTGGAGCAACACGAACGCGGCGGTTCTCGCCGCGGCGGCGGCGAGCCTCGCGGATCCCGACCTCGCGCCGCGCCAGAAGAAACTCCTGAACGACACGCGGAAGTGGCTCGTCTCGGAGCTGACGAAGCAAGGCCGCCGGACGATGCCGTCGGAAGCGAACTTCGTGATGGTGGACGTCGGCGGCGACGTCGCGCCCGTCATCCAGGCGTTCCGCGCGAAGAAGATCCTCGTCGGGCGGAAGTTCCCGTCACTTCCGAACTGGCTGCGCGTGACGATCGGAAAGCGCGAAGAGGTGGCCGCGTTCCTCGCGGCGCTTCCGGAGATCGTGCCGGCGCCCGTCCGGGCGGCCTGACGGGAGCCGCTCCCGCCGTCACTTCGGCTTGACTCTCGCTGTCCAGTTCTGGACGAGCGTGAGCGGGGTCGAGGCCTTTTCGGTCACGACCGTGTTCACGACGAACCGCTGCCCGTCAGGGAACGGGTCGTACTGCGGAATGTTCGTCCGGCGGCTCTGGAGCGTGAAGAGCTCGTGCGGCGTGCCCTTCTCGAACGCCGATCCCGTCTTCACGGACACCGCCGTCAGGCGGAAACCCTCCGCGAGGTAGAACAGCTCGCGCCCGTCGCGGCTCCACCTGGGCTGGGAGCCTCCTCCCGCGGAGATCTGCCACTTTCCGCCGGCGCCGCTCGCCGGCCGGACGTAGACCTCCTGCCTCCCGGTCTCGTTGGACATGTACGCGACCCAGAGCCCGTCCCGCGAGAACGCCGCGTCGCGTTCCGAGGCGGGCGTGCGGAGGAACTCGCGGGCCCTGCCTTCGGCGGCGGACAGCAGCCAGATGTCGTCGGCCATCTCCGCCGTCGAGCCGTTGAAGACGATGGAACGCCCGTCGGGCGTCCAGTCCGTCAGGAACTTGGATCCCGGGCCGAGGAAGGCGTCCGCGGGGGACGGAGCGGGAGCCGGCCCGGACGGCGCCGCCCGCGCGATGAGCCTCTCCTCGTCGCCGCCCGCGAGCGTCTTCTCGAAAATGAACCACGCGCCCTTCCGGAACGATCCGAACGCGAAGCGTTTCCCGTCGGGAGAGAAGACGGGCGTGTAGTCCTCGCCGGGGTCGAACGTCCTGCGCACCGGCTGCTCCGCGCCGACCGCATCGAACGTCCAGATGTCGCGGTTGCTGCTCACGGAGTCGATCGCTTCCGAGACTACGATCCTTCCGTCCGGCGAGACGCGCGGCGTCCAGTAGTTGCCGACCTCACCCACGGTGCGCAGCGCCTTTCCGGAACGGTCGTACACGGTGAGTCGGGAGTTTCCGATCGTGCCGCCCGCGGCGTAGACGAGGAGGCCTCCCGCGGACGCCGTGAAGATGCCGGTGCCGCCGTCCACGAGGTACTGGACGCGCGGCACCACGACGAATGGGTCGCCGATCGTCTCCAGCCGCCCGGCGTCGAACGGCTGCGCCATGAGGCTCCCGTTCCACGTGTACAAGAGGTGACCGGGCACGACCATCGCGCGGCTCGCCGCCTTGACGAGGAGCTTCCGGTCCTTGCTGCCGAGCGCCTGGAGGTAAAGCTCGCTCTCGTTCCGCCTCGTCTCCCGGTCGACGCGCTGGACGATGAAGAGGAAGTGCTTTCCGTCGGGCAGGAACTCCGGCCACTGGTGCGAGCTCTCTCCGCGCGCCTCGTCCACCGTCGTGACCGCCACGCGCCCCTTTTGTCCCGGAGTGACGCGAAAGATCGCGTTGAGCAGCGCCGGCGAATAGAGGATCGTGCCGTCGGGGCCCCAGTTCCCCCCGCGGCCCGGACCGCTCGCCGCGATAAACTCCACCGCCCCGCCCGAAGACGGGATGGCGGCGAGGCCCGTCAGCTGGCCCATGAAGCCGATCATCCGGCCGTCGTGGGACCAGAACGGATTCCTCACACCCTCCGAGCCCGAAAGCAGCAGCGCCTCGCCCGTCGCGAGGGACCGCACGCAGAGCTGGTTCTTCTTTCCGTCCGTGACCACGAACGCGAGCCGGGAGCCGTCCGGAGAGAGGACGGGAGGACCGCCCAGAAGGTCGAACGTCCAACCCTCCGGCGGCAGCAGCGACGCCGTCAGGCTCGGCGGGGCCGGCGCCTGCGGGGCGCGAGCGCGCAGCGCGAGCGCCCCCGCAGCGGCCGCGAACGCGGCCGCAACCGCCCAGGGGAGAAGGACCGAGAGAGACTTCTTGCTCCCTCGCTCGCGACTCGCAGGAGCGCTTCGACCTACAGTGGGGCCAGGCGACGCGGGATTTTCTTCGAAAATGAACGTGCCCGTGCCGATCGACGCGCTCGTGCCCTGAGGGCCAGCCTGCGCTTCTTCCAGGTCGAGGCGCGCGTCGCCGATGTCCCGCAGTCGCAGCCTCGCGTCGCGCTGCAAGCACCTTCTAAGAACCTTCCTCACGCCGGCCGGCGTCTGCCCCGGCAGCGCCGCCCAGTCCGGGTCTTTCGTGAGGATCGCCGCGAGGACGTCCGTCACGGTCTCGCCCTCGAACGCCCTCTTCCCCGTCAGCATCTCGAACAGCACGCACCCGAACGCCCAGACGTCCGTCCGCTTGTCGACGGGCTTGCCGCGCGCCTGCTCGGGACTCATGTACGCCGCCGTCCCGAGAATCACGCCCGCCGCCGTCCCGCGTGCCGTCAGCGTCGGCGAGTGCGTGACGCCTGCGGAGGAGCCAGCCCCCGCGTCCCCCTCGAAGATCTTCGCGAGGCCGAAGTCGAGGAGCTTGACGCGCCCTTCCGGCGTGACTTTGACGTTCGCGGGCTTGAGGTCGCGGTGGACGACGCCCTTCTCGTGCGCCGCCTCCAGCGCCTCGGCGATCTGGCGAGCAAGGGAAACAGACTCTTCGAGCGAGAGGGACCCGGAGGAGATCTTCTGGTCCAGGCCGTCGCCTTCGACGAGCTCCATGACGAGGAGGTGCCGCCCCCCACTTTCTTCGAATGAGTAGAGAACCGCGATCCCCGGATGGTTGAGGCTCGCGAGCATGCGAGCCTCTCGCTCGAACCGCTGCCTCCTCTCTTCACCTTCAAAGAACTCTTCCGGCAGCACCTTCAGGGCAACCGCCCTGTCGACCCGCAAGTCTTTCGCCCTGTAGACCTCCCCCATACCTCCAGCCCCGAGCGGCGCGAGGACCTCGTACGGTCCGAGGCGGATGCCCGGTGCGAGCGTCACTTCAGGCCGCTCACGGTGTAAAGATCGGAGAGATTGTGGTAGTAGCCGTAGACGAGTGTACGCCCGTCGGGCGTCAGGAAGATCTGCTCGATCGATGTGACTCCGGCGACATCTGCGGGCGCAAGCTCCCGGAAGAGCTCCCGGCGCCGCGTCGCGAGCTCGAACTTCCAGATCTTCGCGGGGAACCCTCCTCCACGATGGATATACAGGAACCTCCCGTCGGGGCTCCACTGAATGGGGAACTCGCCCGCTTCCATGCCCGCAAGCGGCGACGGTGGCCCGCCGCCCGTCGGGCAAAGGACACTCCTTCGATCGTTGTCGATCAGAACGACGAACCGGCCGTCGTGGGAAATCGGATTCCCGAACCCCGGGGGGACGAGCCCGGCCGGGCCGAGCGGCCTCGGTTTCCCACCTTCGATCGGAAAGACGAACGTGCGCGGAAGCTGTCCGGGCGATGTGTCGACCAGGAGAAGGTGTTTTCCGTCCGGAAAGAAGCTGCCCCTCGCGCCGCTCGAGATTCCTTCGAACTCGAGCTTCCGCGGCGTTCCAATTCCGGTCGGCAGGAGGGTCAGCGCGCTCGGCATCGTCGGGGCGACAGCGAGCACGTGGCGGCCGTCGGGCGAGAGAGCCTGGCCCCGGCCTTCCCCGATCAGCGTTGCGGGAGAGCCCCTCGTCCCGCGGACGTAAATCGAGCTGTTCGGACCGCCTCCCTCTCCGCCTTCATTGATGAGCACGGTCTTCCCGTCCGGCGAGAGGTCGACGGGAGATGCTCCATCGAGCCACGAGAGCTCCCGCTCGTTCTTCTCACCGGCGCTCGAGGCTACGACCTGATTCCGTAGTCCCACGCGCCCGAACAGAACGCGCCCGTCTCGTGCGACGTCGTGAAGCTCGAGGGTACCCGGAAAGCGCAGGATCAGACGCCTCTTCCCCGTCCGGGAGACAGCCAGCAGAGAGGCAGTATTTGGAGACGCCCCTTCCTCGGGCGCCGCGTACACGACCTCGCGACCGTCGGGTGACCACGCGAGGTTCCACCAGTCCTTGACGGTCACAAGTGTCCGCGCCTTCCCCGCAAGGTCCACGACTCGAATCGAGACGTTGCCGGCCTCCGCCCGTTCGAAGAACGCCACGGCGTCTCCCTGTGGCGAGACGCGAGGCGTTTCCAGCCGGACCGCCGACTCGTAGATCGTCTTCCCAATGGGGAACTCGATGCGGTGCCGCCCCGCGACGACACGCTCGACCATGAGCTCCCGGCCGTCCGGGCCCCAGTCGGCGTAGCGGACGTTCTCGAGAATAGGACGGGGCGATCCGCCCGCGAGCGGGACGCGCGCCAGCGTTCCGGAGCGGTCGTAACCGATCGCCGTCGTCTTCGCATCGAGCATCACGGCGAGCTCGCCCGTCGGCGAGACACCGAAAAGGCTTGCGCTCTTCAGCCCGAGCGGCCGCGACTCCGGGCTCTCGGGGCGCGTCAGGAAAACTTCGATCGGGTTGTTCTCCCACGCGGCGCCGTAGACGACGGTCTGGCCGTCGGGGGCGAAGCGAGCCGCCCAGACCGTCCCGCGCCGGAACGTCAGGCGCTGAAACGAGGGTGGCGCGGGCGAGCCGCGGAAGTTCCGCGCGAAAAACCCGAGAGCGGCTCCCGCGGCCAGCACGAGTGCGCCCAGCAGGATCGGGCCCCCGCGGCTCTTCTCGCGGCGGGCCGCGACGAACGAGGACGTGGCGCCCACCGCAGACGAGCCCGACAACGACTCGAGGTCGAACGCGAGGTCGTGCGCGGAGTGGAAGCGCTGCTCGGGGTTCTTCTCGAGGCAGTGCGACACGATGCGCTCGAGACCAGCCGGCACGTTCTGGTTCGTCGCCGAGATGTCCGGCGGGTCCTCTCTCAGGATTGCCGAGATCGTCTCCGCCGCCGAATCGCCTTTGAAGGCGCGGTCACCCGTCAGCATCTCGTAGAGCACCGCTCCGAAGCTGAAGATGTCCGACCGGGAATCGGTCGGGAGGCCCTTCACCTGCTCCGGCGACATGTAGCCGAGCGTTCCCATGACCATTCCCGGCTGCGTCCCCTGTGCGGCCGTCGGAATGTTCGTGAGGCTGCCCGGTCCCTCCGGTTGCGCGAGCTTCGCGAGGCCGAAGTCCAGGATCTTCACGCGCCCGTCCTTCGTGACGAAGACGTTCTCGGGCTTCAGATCCCGGTGGACGATTCCCTTCTCGTGCGCCGCGGCGAGGCCCTGCGCGATCTGCCGGGCGAAATCGAGCGCCTTTCTCGTCGACAGCTTCGCTCCCGCGAGCGCCGACCGAAGCGTCTCGCCCTCGAGCAGCTCCATGACGAGAACGGGAATCAAAGAGGAGGAAGAGGACGAAGAGGAAGAGGGGATCTCTTCGAATGAGTAGATGGCGGCGATTCCGGGATGGTTGAGCGCTGCGAGCAAGCGCGCTTCCCTCTCGAACCGCTGTTTCCTCTCTTCACCTTCTAGGAAATCTTCAGGCAGAACCTTTATCGCGACTTCTCGATCGAGGCGAGGGTCTTTCGCCCGGTAGACCTCCCCCATCCCGCCAGCCCCGATGGGCGAAAGGATCTCGTACGGACCGAGCTTCGTCCCGGCGGCGAGCGTCATGGAATTTCGCGAAGTATAGGCGCCGGCCCTGTGCTCAATCGGGCGCGTGGATCGCGCCGAGAAAGCTCGTGCCACCGAGAGAAGGGACACCGAGGTGTTCGGCCACCGTCGCGCCGAGGTCGGCGAACGTCGCGCGCGTCCCGACGTCGACGCCGGCGCGCACACGCGGGCCCGCCGCGACCATCGGAACGAACTCACGGGTGTGGTCCGTCGAGACGTCGGACGGGTCGCCGCCGTGGTCCGCCGTGATCATCAGGACGTCGCCGTCCTCGAGGCCCGCGAGGAGGGCCGGAACGAACGAGTCCAGCTCCTCGAGCGCCCGGGCGTAGCCGTCCGGGTCGTTGCGGTGGCCGAACTTCGTGTCGAAGTCGTTGAGGTTTGCGAAGACGAAGTCGTCGTCGTGCACCGAGAGGGCGGCGACCGTCTTCTCGAGGCCGTCTCGGTTGGACTCCGTGTGGACGGCCCTCGCCACGCCGCGCCCGGAGAAGAGGTCCTCGATCTTGCCGATGCCGTAGACGCGCCTTCCATGGGTCTCGAGCGTGTCGAGGAGCGTCGGGCCGTCCGGCGGGACCGTGTAGTCGTGCCGCCGATGCGTGCGCGTGAAGGCACCCGGCCTGCCGACGAAAGGCCGCGCGATGACGCGGCCGACGCGGTGCTTCCCGACGAGGATGCCGCGGGCGATCTCGCACCAGCGGTAGAGGGTCTCGATCGGGACGATTTCCTCGTGCGCCGCGATCTGGAACACGGAATCGCCCGACGTGTAGAGGATCGGGCGGCCCGTCTTCATGTGCTCCTCGCCGTATTGCTTGAGGATCTCGGTCCCCGAAGCCGGACGGTTGTAGAGCACCTTCTTGCCGACCACCTTCTCGAACGGCTCGACGACCTCGGGCGGGAAGCCCTCCGGATAGAGCGGGAACGCGACGGGAACTGTGAGCCCCATCAGCTCCCAGTGACCCGTCGTCGAGTCCTTCCCCGCGGACGCCTCCGCGAGGCGCCCGAAGGCGCCAGCGGGAGCCGGAAGTCCGGCAGGCGCCTCGCCGTACATCGTGTGGAGGAGGCCGAGGCGCGTCAGGTTCGGAAGCTCCGGCTTTCCGTCGCGCAGGACGTGCTGCAGCGTCTTCTTGCCCTCGTCCCCGAAGAGCGCCGCGTCCGGCGCCGGTCCCACGCCGAGGCCGTCGCAGACGATCACGATCGCCCGACCTTTCACGATTCGACTCCTTGCCCGGGGCGCGGAGGGGGTGAGGCAGAACCCGGCCGCGGGTTCTCCCTGAACACTACAGCGAGGCCAGACGCTGCTGTGCGTCGGTCCGCAGAGGTGAGTCCGGAAAATCCGTCACGAGCCGCTGATAGAAGCTTTTCGCTTCCGCGTTCTGTCCCGTCTGCTCGTAGAGGCGTGCCATCGTGAAAACGAGAACGTCCTTCGAAACCGGCGAGTCGCCCGCCTCGAGGTACTTTTTCGCCGCCTCGAGGGCCTCCTTGGGGCGCCCCGCGCCCGCCTCCGCGTCGATCGCCGCGAGGGCGGCGATTCCCGCCGCCACCGTGCCGCTCTCGGATCTCGCGAAGGCCCTGGCGGCGTCGAGGTTCGCGCCGGTCGCCGCCCTGGCCCCGTCGAGCGAGAGCAGAAGGACGGCCGCCGCGCGTCCGGCGGAAGTGGACGAGGAGTCCCTGGCGAGGGAGGCGAGCTCCGCTTTCGCGGCCTCCGTCCGTTCCGCGACGTCTTTGAAGACGCGGGCGCCGGGAGCGGTCGCGGCGTCGGACGAGAGAGGCGCGTCGAACAGAGCCAGCGCCGAAGAGAGTCGTGCGGCGAGACGGTTGTTCCGCAGAACGATCCCCCCCCAGAGAGCGCCGATCGCGACGATGGCGCCGCCGGCGATCAAGGCCCAGCGCGTGGTCTCGGACTTGTGCGTCGCGACGAAGTCGCGCGCATCCGTCAGCGCGTGCTGGAGCTGGTCCGTCTTCATCTGCTTTTTCGTCAGTCGGTTGGACATGTCGGTTGGGAGGCTCGCCTCAGCAGAAAGCGGCGAACGCCGCGTCCTCGTGATCGAGGAGAAATCCCCCGGTCTCCTTCTCGGTGTCGTAGTCGATTGCGGCGCCTTCCAGTCGTTGGAACGCGTAGGCGTCCATCCAGATCACGAGCCCGCCGCTGCTGTCGATCCGCCGCCCATCCTCGAGCGCGCGGTCCGAAAGCGCGATGCGATAACCGGTTCCGCCGCATCCGAGGACGTGCCGGATGACGAGGCAGTTCCTGGCTGGATCCCAGCCCTCGGCGCGCAACGCGTCGAGGGCTCGGTCCGTCACACGGATGCGGGGCGGCTCCTCGACCAGCCTCAGCGCTTCTTCCGCTTCCCCGACTTCTTCGCCGGCTTCCGGGCTTTCTTCGTGGCCTTCTTCTTCGTGGCCTTCTTCTTCGTGGCTTTCTTCGTGGCTTTCTTCGTGGCTCTCTTCTTCGGAGCCTTCTTCGCCGTCTTCTTCACGGCCTTCTTTTTCTTCGGAGCTGCCTTCTTCTTCGAGGCGGCTTTCTTTTTCGGAGCGGCTTTCTTCTTCTTCGGAGCAGCGGCCTTTGGAGCCGACGCGACGACCGGCTTCGGCGCGGGTGCGGCGGCGGCCGGAGGAGCCGCAGGCGCCGCGGGCTTCGGAGCGGGCGCGGCAGCCGGCCTGGGGGCGGGGGGCGCGGCCGGCTTCGGCGCCGGCGCGACGGCGGCCGGAGGAGCCGCCGGGGCCGCGGGCTTCGGAGCGGGCGCGGCA
>JAMQPJ010000168.1 GCA_023717585.1 Thermoanaerobaculia bacterium | reverse complement strand
CCTGCCCGCCGGTGAATTCCCGTGACGCCGCGCGCGGCCCTCCGTGGGTACCTCTCCTTCTACGCGGGCGCGCACCTGGCCTTCGGACTCGCGCTCACGCTCGCAATCGCCCAGCCCCTCGCGCTCATTCCGATTCCGTGGCTCGCGAAACGGGCCTTCGACGAGTTCATTCCCGCGGGGAACTTCACGGCGGTCGTCCTCGCGGGCGCCGCCATTCTCGCGCTTCAGCTCACGCATGCCGGCCTCGCGCTCTGGGCCCGACGCGTCACGCTCGACGTCTCGAAACGCGCGATCGCGCGAATGCGCGAAGACCTCGTCGTGAAGTTCTACGCCCTTCCGCGCACTTTTCTCGCGGACACCGACCGCGCGGCCCTCCACACCCGGGCCGTGGAAGACACCGAACGGCTCGACGTCACGACGAACGCGCTCGTGACGCAGTTCCTTCCCTCGGCGCTCGTCGGCGTCGCGCTCGGCATCGTCCTCCTGTCGCTGTCGCCCCGTCTTCTCGCCGTCACGCTCGTCTTCGCTCCGCCCGTCCTCCTGACGAGCCGCCTCCTCGGCGTGCGCGTGCGGCGCGAGCTTGTCGCCTATCGCGCGTCGTTCGAGGCTTTCAGCCGCGGCATTCTCTTCGTGCTCTGGAAGAGAGACCTGACGCAGGCGCAGGCGGCGGAGGAAGAGGAAATCGCGCGGCAGGGAGCCCAGATCCATCATCTCCGCACGACGAGCGGGCACATGGCGTGGCTCGCGACGGCATACGCCCTCCTGCATGGCGCGGTTTTCGCGGCGGCGGGCGTGACGGTCTTCGTCGTCGGCGGCCGCGACGTCATTCGGGGGGCGATGACGCCGGGGACCCTGGCGTCCTTCTTCGTGACGCTCGGGCTCCTGCGCACGCAGATGGGCGTTCTCTCGGGCTCCCTGCCGCAGATCGTCGGAGGGCGCGCTTCGCTCGAGGCCGTGCTCGACGTCCTCTCTCTGCCGTCCCCGCCGCCGGCGGGCGCGCGCCGCCACCTCGAATTCCGCGGCGGCCTGCGCCTCGAACACGTCGTCTATGGTTACGACCGCGAGACCGGCCCCGTACTCCGCGGGGTGGACCTCGCGCTCGAGCCGGGCGAGGCCGTCGCGCTCGTCGGAGAGAACGGCGCCGGCAAGTCGACCCTCCTCAATCTCGTCCTCGGCTTCGGAGAGCCGTGGTCCGGACGCCTGCTCGCGGACGGCGTTCCGTACGGCACGTTCGACCTCGTTTCGCTCCGCCGCAGGATCGGAGCGGTGCTCCAGGACCCGCTCGTCGTGCGCGGAACGATCGCCGAGAACGTCGCGTACGGCACGCCCGGCGCCACGCGGGCCGAGCTCGACGAAGCGGCGCGTCTCGCGTTCCTGGATATCATCCTCGCGCGCCTGCCGCGAGGCTGGGACGAGAGCGTCGGCGAGGACGGAGGAACGCTCTCGGGCGGCGCGCGGCAACGCGTGGCGCTCGCCCGGGCGATCCTGCGGCGGCCGAGCCTCCTTTTGCTCGACGAGCCCACGGCGCATCTCGACATCGAGGCGGTGTGTTCCCTCATCGGCAGGCTTCGGACCGCTCTTCCGGAGACAACTCTCCTCGTCGTGACGCACGATCGCGACGTCGCGCGGGGCTGCTCGCGCACGCTGCGTCTCGTGGAGGGAAGGATCGGCGAATGGGCTCCGCCGGTTCTCGAGCGCCCGGAGTCCGCTATTCTCGTGCGACCGGAAACCTGAGGGAGGGGCAATGGCGGGCGAATCACGCTACGGCGTCAAAGTGCCGCGCGTCGTGTACGAGGTCTTCGACGAGGAAGTCGTCGCCCTCGACCTCGAGAGCGGAAGTTACTACTCACTGCGCGCGTCCGCCGCCTGGATCTTCCGGTCGGCCGCCGCCGGCGCGTCAGCCGGCGCGATTGCAGTCGCGTTCTCCTCGGGCGGGAACGACGACGGCGAGGACGTGCCCGCAGCCGTCGGCGCGTTCCTCGACTCTCTCGTCTCGGAGGGGCTCCTCGTCCCGCAGCCGCAACCCATGACGCCTTCGGCCCGGCTCGACCTTCCGGGAAGCGCCGGGGCGTTCACGCCTCCCCGGTTCGAGAAGTTCACGGACATGCAGGACCTTCTCCTTCTCGATCCGATCCACGACGTGGACGAGACGGGTTGGCCGCGCGCCGCAGAGAAGGCGGGCGGCACCGCGACATGACGACGGCCGGCATTCCGTCGATCTCCCCTCCCGCGTCGCCGGGCGCCTCCAAATCCGGTTTCGTCCGTCAGCTCGACGAAGCGTTCGCGCGCGCCACCGGCGCGACCCGTGAAGTGTCGCTCACGCTCCAACTCGCCGGCCGCTCCGTCCGGATCGTCTGCGCCGGAGACGCGCTCGTTCCTTTCGTGCGCGGCGCGCTCACCCCGCGCCTTTCGGCGAACGGGGAAGGGACCCGGGAACTCACCCTGAAGATCTGGGACGCCCGAACGACCGGCGTCGTCGCGCCGCTCCCGCCCGGGCCGCCCTCCACCTTCGGCCTGCGCGGTGAAGTCCTCGGCTACTCGGCGGAGCCGGTGTTCGCGGCCTGCTCCCATGCCTCCGGCGCGCTCAGCGTTCTCGACACGGAATCCGCGACGGGGTACTTCTGGGTCCGCGACGCCCGGGACATCCCGATGCACGAGCTCGGAGCGCCGCTCCTCCCTCTCTTCGGCTGGTTCTTCCGCGCCCGCGGAACGCAGCTCGTCCATGCCGCGGCCGTCGGGTGCGGCGGGCAGGCCGTGCTCCTCGCGGGTCCGGGCGGTTCGGGCAAGTCCACGACGGCGCTCGCGTGCCTCGCCGCGGGCCTCGACCATGTCGCCGACGACTACGCGCTGGTGACGGGCGTTTCCTCTCCCGTCGTGCATGCGCTCTACGCGACCGCGAAGCTGAACGCGGACAGCCTCGCCCGCCTCCCCCGCTTCGCCGGGGCGGTCCTCAACCCGGAGCGAGACCCGGAGGAAAAG
This sequence comes from Thermoanaerobaculia bacterium, assembly GCA_023717585.1. Taxonomy (GTDB): domain Bacteria; phylum Acidobacteriota; class Thermoanaerobaculia; order UBA5066; family UBA5066; genus Fen-183. The sequence goes on along the minus strand of JAMQPJ010000168.1, from coordinate 221 downwards.
GCCCTCCTCGGCCTCGGCCCGGCCGCCGGCATCCGGCAGGCGGAGAACGCGGCGCTTCGGGCGATCGTCGTGCCGCGTGTCCGCCCGGGCGCGCCGGCCCTGACCCCGATCCTCGCCGGCGAGGTTCTCCGGGCGCTCGCCCCGAGCTCGATCTTCCAGATGGCCAGTGCGGGCGCGCCGACGTTCGCATCTCTCGGCGCTCTCGTGAAGGCCGTCCCCGC
>JAMQPJ010000156.1 GCA_023717585.1 Thermoanaerobaculia bacterium | reverse complement strand
GACGAGTACGTGTTCGTGACCTGTCGCCCCGGAGTGGGCGGAGCCCGGACCCCGTTTTCCATCGTCGACGTGAAGCTGGCCTTCGCGATCGACAAGCCTCTCCTTTCAGTGAAGGTCGGCGACGTCGCGCCGACCTTGTCCGCGCGGATCTCGTACACGGGCACCGGCCGCCTCAAGGGGCGCTGGGAAGTCGTCCTCCCGTCGGACGAACGCCCCTCGACGACCGACCTCCTCACGGAGGCGACGCTCCCGCCCGACCAGCGGCCCCTGCAGAGGCGCTATCGCGAGCTCGAGCGCTTCAACGTCTTCCTCCCGCCGGTCGGGCGCACCGTGCTGCCCGGCCCCGACCCGAAGCGCATCCCGGCAGACCTCGAGGGCTTCCACGACATCCTCCTCAGGATCGAGGCTTCCGACGACCGCGACTCGGAGTCGAACCTCGAGAACGCGAGCGCGGGCGTCGGCGTCGTCTTCGGCGGCGCGGTCGCCGGGTTCCCGATGCCGACTCTCCGCTACTACGTCGGGAGCGCGCCGGCCGAGCTCCTGCCCGGCGCGACCGGCGGCCTCGCGCTCCTCGCGCCGCCGAACCGCTCCGTCGCCGAGGCGGAAGCGGCGCTCTCGTTCCGGTGGGCGCCCGTCGGATCGACCGCGTTCTACCGGCTCGAGATCCTCGGCGGGGACGGGGCGCTCCTCCACGAGGCGTACATTGCGGCCCCGTCGACCTTCTACGCGGCGCCTACGTGGCTCGCGTCGAAAGCGGGCGACGCCGTCCTCAAGTGGAGCGTGACCGCGCAGGGGCCCGAGGGTCAGGACCTCGCCGCGAGCGGCGTGTCGGAGATCCGGTTCGCGAAGAAGGTAGGAGAAAAGCAATGAAGAGACTCCTCGCGCCCGCCCTCCTCCTCGTCTCGGCTGCGGTCGCCACGGCCCAGGTGCCGACGCCGAAGCTGCCCACGCCGATCGCGCCGAAGCTCCCGTCGCTCCCCACGGCAACGCCGACGCCGCGGCCCGAGATCGTCGGTCCCGCGAACCGGCCGCCTCAGCTCACGGCGCGCGGCGAGCCGGCCGTGGCGAGCTTCTCCCCGAGGAACTTCGTCGTCCAGGGCGACAAGATCGTCTTCGTCGGCGATCTCGCCACGAACGAGTTCCACGCGCAGGCCGGCCAGCCGCCCGTGGAGCTGCCGATCATCGCGCACGGGGACAGCTCCTCGAGCCCCGGTCAGAAGTTCATTCACGTACGCGTGCCGGACTCCCTCGTCTCCTCGGGCGCGCCGCTCGTCGTCTGGTACGGGATCAACGGCCCGAAGAAGACGCTCACGTCGTCGCTCAAGGTGCTGAAGAAGCCCCGCGTCACGTCGTTCCGGGTCACGGACGGTCCGCACATCCGGCCTTCCGACTCGCGCGGCAAGGACACGAAAATCGAGGTGGAACTCGCGGACTTCGACCCGTCGGCCGAGACGTCGTTTCGGCCCTCACTGAACGCCCCCGGCTGCCGAAACGGCGGTCTCCTGCCCACGAGCGAGGCGGGTGGGACACCGTACAAGCTCAAGTACGACTACGACTTCGTCGGTGTCGACCTCTCAGGAAAGACGTGTGCGATGGAGGTGCGTCCCTACCTGAGCTCCAGCATCGTCGCAGCCGCGGGGAGCGTCCATCTGCCCTCCCTCGAGACCTACACGATCTCCGACACCTGGGACCTCCTCGACTTCACGACACCCTCGGGCAAGAAGCTCTCGGCCACGGCGTCGAAGGGCGGCCTCCCGTGCCAGCTCCTCTCCGTCGGGTCAGCCGGCACGTTTTCGACCGGCGTCGTCAAGGAAGGCGGCGACCTCACGTTCCAGCTCCGGAACGGCGCCCTCGACGAGGCGTGTGCCTTCACGACCAACCCGGGGCTCCTCGTCCGCGACGACTGGGCCGTCAAGTCCGTGGACTGGAATTTCACCGAGGACTCCCTGTGCTTCGCGGTCAACAAGCTCGCGATCCAGGCATCCAGCGGGAGCCCCGTTTCCTTCTTCTTCGACGAATCGGCCGTCTTCGCCGCGCGGATCGACGGGCGGTGCAAACCGAACGGAAACGACCTGCCGAGGAACAGCCACGTCTTCAAGGCGCGGCTCTCGAGCGTCAAGGTGATCGGCCCGGCCGGGAAGACCTGGCGGGACGCCTTCAAGTGACCCAAGGAGGAGCACGATGAAATCCCTGCTAGCCCTCGCGCTCGCCGCCGCCCTCGCCGCCCCCGCGGGCGCGCAGATCCCCGTGAACCCGCCCGTGAAGGCGGCGACGCCGCGCCCCACGTTGAACACGGAATTCGCGCAGTCTCTCCTGCCCGCCGCGCCCGACGTGGCGGACTGGCAGCCGCGCAACCGCGCCGTCGCCGGCGGGAAGATCGTGATCACCGGGACCGGCTTTCGCCCTCAGGATTTCGAGGCCGTCGTCGGGGCCTCGAAGTACAAACTGCCCGTGCGCGTCGGCTCCAGCACGCCGACCCGGATCGAGCTCGACGTTCCCGCGGACGCCCTCGGCGTCTCGGGGGCCTTCCTCGTCGCTCATCACGGCACGCAGGCCCGCACGCTCGACACGACGTACCGTCTCGACCAGCCCACGCCCGCCCTCGCCGAAATGGGCGCCGGGAGCGCGGTATTCCCGTACGTCAAGAAGTCCGTCCACGTGAAGGTGCGGGAGTTCCCGGGCGCGAAGCTCGACGTCGACGCCGTGACGTTCGGAGGGACCTGCGGGTTCCACAAGCAGCCCGGCATCTCCTACGGCACGCCGAACCGCGCCCAGGACCTGTCCCTCGAGTTCACCGTCCAGGGCTGGTTCGGACAGGCGGGAACCTGCCGTCTGGAGGTCCGCTTCAACCCCCTCGCGGCCGACGGCTCGTCGCTCTCGCGGGTGACGCTCGACGGCGAGCTCCGGATCGAGGCCCCCGTCACGTACTCCTTCTCGTCGACGGACGACCTCAAGTCCCGCTTCGGGACGACGCTCGTCCACTTCGGCCTCGGGAGCATCTGCACGGGCACGCTCCCGAACGGCGCGAAGGTCGGGGTCGACGACGACGGCGCCGACTTCTCGGTCGTGATCCGCGGCGGACCGCTGGAGGTCGGGTGCAGCTTCCGGACGAAGGAGTGGATCCTGCCGGAAGGCGTTCGCCTCAAGGAGATCGAGTGGGATTCGAAGAGGACCGGCAACCGCTGCGGCCTCGAGGGCACGTTCACGAGTATGCAGTTCAGCCCGGGCCCGCTTTCGAGGGGCGCCCTCACCGTCAAGCCGGACGCGAGCCCGAGCGTCTCCGACCACGTCGTCTTTTCCGACAAGGAGCTCGTCTTCGACGGCCAGTCGTTCAAGTCCAACCTCAGCCGCCCCACCACGATGATCAAGCCCCTCTATCTCGGGATGCAGTGCGTGTCGATGGCAACGGTCCTCACGAACAGCAGCGGGACGCACGGACCGACACTGGACCCGCAGGCCTACCGGATCACGCTCAAGAAGCTCGTCCTCGAGGGACCGCCGAACCTGACGCTGCCGTGAGGTGACCGATGAGACAAACCGCCAGAACCGGACCCGTCGCCCTCTTCGCGCTCCTCTTCCTGGCCGTCGCGGGCCCCGCCGCGGCCACCGTCGACTTCTTCGGTTCGGCAACCTTGGAACACTCCGCGACGAAGCCGGGGTGCTCGGGCATCGCCTTCAACCCGAGCGACACGTATCCGCTCTTCCGCGGCCGGACGCACATCCTCACGGTCGTCGGCTTCGCGGTGGACAACGCCAAGGAAGTTCAGCTCAGCTCGCTTCCCGGCGTCTCGGCATTGATCAACCGCCGGGTGCACGGGCCGGGATCGAGCCTCGAGATCATGCTCACCGTCGAACTCAACGCGCCCCTCGGAAACGGCGAGATCCGCCTGCGCTACGACGTGGAGCTCGCGGGCTTCGACCGCGTGCTCGCCCGCGTCGTGGAAATCCCCCACGTGACCTCCTTCTCCGTGGAGCCGGCGCCCGGAGTCTCCGAGTCGGGGCCGGCGCTGCCCTCCTCCCCGGCCTACGCTCTGGTGCCCGGCAACCTCTACACGCTCGTCCTGACGGGCAAGAACCTCCTGGACGTCCGGCCGAAGGCTCCGTTCGCGAGCCAGGGCCGCTTCACGGACGTGTCCGTCCTCTCGGCGAGCGACGCCGAGCTGAAGGTGCGCCTCAAGCCCGTGCTCCTCGGATCCGCGACGCTCGACCGGACCCACTTCCAGTTCGAGAAGCTCCGCTGTGTCGAGCCGCCGGTCGGCACGGCGTCGATTCGCCTCTCCATCGCCGTTCCGCCCACGCCGACGCCCACGGGGCATAAGTCCATGCTTCCGAAGAACTGACCCGCCGCCCTTCCGGTTAGCATGCGCCCATGGCAAAGGTGGACTACGGCATCGACGCACCCGGCGTCATCCGGAATCTTTTCGTCATCGGGGGGCTGCTGCTGGCGGTGGTCCTCTTCGGGCCGCCGAGCGCCGGGCCCTTCCAGGTGGGTGGTACCAGCGTGACGCTGGGGATCCGCGGCATGTTCGCGGGCGGGGCCATCTCCTGTCTGCTCGGCGGCGCCCTCATGATCCTCTATGCCGAGGTCGGCAAGTTCCGCCATCGCGACCGGATGCTCGCGATGATCCCGTGGACCGGCGCGGAGAGCGTCCTCGACGTCGGGACGGGGCGCGGGCTCCTCGCCATCGGCGCGGCG
>JAMQPJ010000140.1 GCA_023717585.1 Thermoanaerobaculia bacterium | reverse complement strand
GCGAGACGGCTGCGCACGGTTCCGATCGGAACTCCGAGCACTTCGGCGACTTCCTCGTACGAAAGCCCCTCGAGGTCGCGCAGGAGCACGGCGGCGCGAAACTCCTCGGGCAGAGCGCGGATCGCCGCGCGGAGGCGCACGCGGCGCTCCTTCAGGACGGCGTTTTCCTCGGGGCTGGCCGCCGAGTCGGCCGCGTCGTCCAGGCTCGCGAAGGGGTCGTCTTCGCGGGAACGGCCCGGGACGAACATCGCGCGCAGCCGGCCGAGCGTTCCCATGCGGGCGCGTGAGCGGTTCAGCGCGATCGCGTAAAGCCACGTCTTCAGGCTCGACTCGCCGCGGAATTTCCCGAGCCCGTGGTAGGCGCGCAGGAACGTCTCCTGCACGATGTCTTCCGCATCCGCGGGACCGACGAGGCGCGCCGCGAGCGAGAAGACCATCGTCGAGTAATAGCGCACGATCTGCTCGAACCCGAGGTCGTCGCCCGACAGAAACCGGCTGAGGGCGATCTCGTCACCGGGCCAGTCGCGCTCGCCCGGACGGTGGTGCGCCGAGGCCGCCGCCATGGGAGTCACGGGGCCCATTCTCACACGCGATTCCCCGCCACGAAGCGCGTCGAAGGCGAGAATCCGGGCGGGCATCTCATCGGTCTCCTCCGGCTTCGACTCAGGACAAGGCCGGAAGTTCCCGGGATCCGGCCGTTCAAGCGCGGGGGCGGAGGGCGGCGGCCTTCGAAGAGCCTGCGCTCCTGCCCGGGGGCCGATTTCGATTTGACTTTGGCTTCCCCAGCATGATGCAATTCCACTGTTCGCCCTCTCTCTTCCCCTTTCTCGACACGAAGAAATAGGCGGAGCGGGCCGTGAACCCATGTGGTCCCCGTCGTTCCATGTTTCGTTCTCACCATCTCCCGAACCCCGCTTCCCGCCTGATCGACGCGAGAAGCCCAGATCGCATCTGTTAAGGACTCTCATTCCATGAAGCTCTACGTCGGAAACCTCTCCTACTCCGTGAACGACAACACGCTCCGTTCCATCTTCGAGGCGTACGGTGCCGTCGAGTCGGCCCGCGTCATCTCGGACCGCGACACCGGCCAGTCCAAGGGATTCGGCTTCGTCGAGATGTCCGATGCCGACGGGCAGAAGGCCATGGGCGCCCTGAACGGCCAGGAGCTCGAGGGCCGCGCCCTCCGCGTCAACGAGGCGCGCCCGCAGGAGCCCCGCACGGGGGGCGGCGGCGGCGGCGGTAGCCGCGGCGGTTACGGCGGCGGCGGCGCCGGCCGCGGGCGCTACTGAGAATCATCTTCGACTATTTATTCTCTTGACGAATTGACCCGTCGTCTCTAAGGTCGCTCGAACATGTCGAACCGCCCGTCCCCCGTCTGCTTGAACGCGACTCCAATCGCGGCGGTTCGAATCTGTATGTCCATGTGTTCGATGTCCGGCGCTCCCCTGCGGGAGACGGACGGCGGCTTCGCGAGGTCGAGGACACAACCGACCTAGACCCCGCGAATCCAGGCGAACCGGGAGCAAGCGCTCATCGGATTCCCCAACCGGCCCT
>JAMQPJ010000136.1 GCA_023717585.1 Thermoanaerobaculia bacterium | reverse complement strand
GATCGTGAGGGCCGTGTCCATGAAGACCATCTGGAAGAGGAAGATTGCGAAAGCCGCCACGTCGTAGGAAACGCCCGAGAGGAAGAACCCGGTGGCGCCGAAGAGGCCCCAGACGTTCCCGCCGATCGTCGGGCCGAGAAGCTTCGACATCCCTTCCGGGGCGCTCACGGCCGACCCCATCGCCGAACCCGAGCCCCCCATCTGGAAAGCGAATCCGCAAGCCCAGAACGCGATGACGCCGAGACCGAACGCCATCAGGTTCAGCATCATCGTGTGGGCGGCGTTCTTCGCGCGCGTGAAGCCCGTTTCGGCGAGGGCGAAACCAGCCTGCATGAACCAGATCAGGAACGCCGCGAAGAGTGTCCAGACGAAGTTCACGGCGACGCGCGTCTGTCCGACGGCCGCTCCGATCTCCTCGATCGTCGGCTTGCCCGGGACCTTGGACGGCACGTTCGCGATCCCGCCGGTGTTCGCCCCGGACGGATCGGCTGCAAGAAGCGCCCACGAGGTCGCCAGCAGTCCGAACAGGAACAGGATCGTGATCAGTCTTTTTCTCATTCGTCGCCCTCCCCGAATGGCTGCCGCGTCGCACGGAACATGCCGCCCTGCCGGGGAGGGCGCGAGATCACACAAGTGATTGCCTGGAAAAGAGTTGGCCTCGGAGAGACTCAGGCCCGCGAATGTCCGCACTGGGTACGAGATTGTTTGAATAGAGGAGACCGGCTACGAAAAAGTAGGAATCATCAGCCAGCGCCTCCGGCTTCGGGGCGGGCGCCGGGAGGCGGGGACTGGCGTCGCGGGAAGGCCCCGAGCGGGTCGGCAGTCCCTCCCGACAAAAATGTCAAATTCAGACAGTCATAAATACAAAACTGTACCCTCGGCGGCTCGCCCCTCAGGGCCGGAACCGGTCGGGGTCGATGCCGTGCTTCGTGACCTTGTAGTTCAGGATCCTCTCGGTCGTCCTCAGGAGCCGCGCGGCCTTGGCGCGATTTCCACGCGCGATCTTCAGCCCGTCCAGGATCAGGTCCTTCTCGAACCCGGACATGGACGCGGCCAGCGACTGCCCGGGGAGCGTGTTGGAAACCTCGGCGGTCTGGAGAGTGGGCGGAAGGTGGTGGGCATGGATCACACCGCCTTCGCAGATCAGCACCGCGCGCTCGATGCAGTTCTCCAGCTCCCGGACGTTGCCCGGCCAGTGGTAGCTCATGAGCATGTCGATCGCCGACGTCGAGATCCTCCGGACGCTCCGCGCGTGGGCCGCGGCGTATTTCTCGACGAAATGGTCGGCCAGGAGAAGGATGTCCGACCGGCGCTCGCGGAGCGGGGGAACAAAGAGGCCGAAGACGTTCAACCGGTAGTAAAGGTCTTCCCGGAACGCGCCCTTCTTCAGCGCCTCTTCGAGGTCGATGTTCGTGGCGGTGATCAGCCGGACGTCGACCCGCACGGGCTTGATCCCGCCGAGCCGCTCGAATTCCCGCTCCTGGAGAACGCGGAGGAGCTTGATCTGCGTCGCCGCGGGGAGGTCGCCCACTTCGTCGAGGAAAATCGTGCCGCCCTGCGCCAGCTCGAATCGCCCCTTCTTCTGCTTGTCGGCTCCGGTGAAGGCCCCCGGCTCGTACCCGAACAGCTCGGACTCGATGAGGCTCTCCGGCAACGCGGCGCAGTTGACTTTGACGAACGGTTTGCCGGACCGCGGAGAGTTGTAGTGGATCGCGTGGGCGACCAGCTCCTTGCCTGTCCCCGACTCCCCCCGGATCAGAACGGTGGTGTTCGCGGGTGCCGCCTGGGCGACCTGCTCGTAGAGCTTCTGCATCGGATGACTCGTCCCGATCAGGTTGCCCACGTCGTACCGCTCGCGAAGCTCTTCCTTGAGCTGGCGGTTCTCCTCCATCAGCCGGTCGCGTTCCGCCTGCAGAAGGCGATGCACACGCGTCGCCTGCCCCAGCAGCGACGCGGCGATTCCCAGGACCTTCACGAGGTGTCCCAGATCCCGGTTCTTCTCGTAGACGAAGGCGACCCCGAGGGCGCCCGCATTGCTGCCGTCGACGCGGATCGGGACTGAAACGTACGAGAGATCGTCCTTCGACTTTCGCCGTGACTGAAGGAACCCGAGCTGGTCGAGAAAGAGAGGCTCCTGGCTGGCGCGCGGGACGGCGATCGGCTTTCCCGTCTTGACGACGCGGCCCGTGATCCCCTCTCCCAACCGGTATCGCGTCTTCTCGGCCGCCGCGCCATGGCGGCCCGTCACCGCTTCGACGTTCAGACCGCCGGTCGCGGCATCGAGGGACGTGATCATCCCGAACACCGCTTTCAGGTCCGTCTCGAGGATCTCCAGGGCCCGGGCGAACGAGGCCCTGAGGTTCAGCGGCGAGCCAAGCGCCTCGCTCAGATCCAGGAGCATCGTCAGCTCGTTCGGATGGAGGGAGGGCATCGTCACTCCTGCGCCCTGAGCCTACTCCCGGGCGGCGGCGCCATCGAGAAATCCCGAGGCGACCTAGGAGACCAGCCCGAGCTCGCGCCCCACCTTGTGGAAGGCTTCGAGAGCGCGCGTGAGGTGCGCCCGCGTGTGCGTCGCCATGTACGACGTGCGGATCAGCGCGCGCCCGGGAGGCGAGGCCGGGCTCACGACGGCGTTCACGAAAACGCCCTCGTCTTCCAGCCTCTTCGCCATCGTGAAAGCGACGATGTCGGGTCCCGCGACGATCGGAATGACGGGCGTGGCGGAGTCGCCGCAGTCGAAGCCGATCGCACGAAGCGCCGTGAGCATGAAGCGGGTGTTCTCCCAGAGGCGGTCGCGGCGCTCGGGCTCGCTCTCGATGATGTCGAGAGCGGCGAGGACGGCCGCGACGGACGCCGGCGGCGGCGCCGCCGTGAACATGAGCGCCCGGGCCCGGTGCTTGACGAACTTGATCACGTCCGGCTCGCCCACGACGAAACCGCCCACCGTCGCGAGCGACTTCGAGAACGTTCCCATGATGATCTCGACCTTGTGCTCGAGGCCGAAGTGCTCGGCCGTGCCGCGGCCGTGCTTGCCGAGGACGCCGACGCCGTGCGCGTCGTCCACCATGAGAGCCATGTCGTAGTCGTCGCAGATCGCGGTGTACTCCGGAAGCGGCGCGATGTCGCCCTCCATCGAGAAGACGCCGTCGACGACGAGCAGCCGCCCGCTGCGGTCCCCGTTCAGGGCCAGCAGGCGCCGGAGATCGGCCGGATCGTTGTGCTTGAACTTCTTGACCTCGGCGCCCACGGCGAGGCGCGCCCCGTCGTAGATGCAGGCATGGTCCTGGCGATCGAGATAGATCGCGTCGCCCTTGCCCGCCAGCGAGGAAATGACGCCGAGGTTGACCTGGAAGCCCGTCGAGAACGTGACACAGGCGGGCTTCTTCATGAAGGTCGCGAGGCGCTCCTCGAGCTCCACGTGGATGTCGAGCGTTCCGTTGAGGAGGCGGCTGCCGGCGCAGCCGGCGCCGTACTTCCTGATGGCCTCGATCGCCCGCTCCTTGATCTTCGGGTGCGAGGTCAGGCCCAGGTAGTTGTTCGAGCCCAGCATGACCATCTCGCGGCCGCCCATCATCACGACCGGGTCCTGGCCCGACTCGATGGTCCGGAAGTACGTGAAGAGGCCGGTAGCCCGCAGCTCGTCCGGCGCGGTATACGTCTTACACTTTTCGAGGATTGAGCGATTCGCGGCAGGCGCCGCGAGCGTTTTCGGCCGCGCAAACATCGGCCTTCCCTCAGCGGCCATGGGCCGCGCCATTCGAGGCTGTGTCATTCGGCTCCCCTGTTCGATGGATTTTACCACCCCTGTCCACGATCCAGCCGCGCTCGAGATACCACTCCCAGGTGCGCCTGGCTCCCGACGCGAAATCGGTTCGAAACGGCTGACCGAGAGCCACTTGCGCCTCGGACACATCGCAGATCCAGTCCCGCTGGAGCAGCTCGCTCGCCTTCGCCGCGTTGAACACGGGAGGGCCCTTCCCGAAGCCAAGAAAGACCCCCGCGAGGAATCCGGCCGCCCGGACCGCAGCGCCGGGTATCGGCAGCAGCATGGGGCGCCTCGTCGGGAGACCGGCAAGAGTCTCGGCGATGCGGCGGTAGTCGAGGATCTCCGGGTGCGCCGCGAAGAAGGTCTCTCCCCGTCCACCCCGGGCGAGCGCGCCCGACACGGCGGCCGCGACGTCCTCGGCGAACGCCATCTGGACCCGCGGGATTCCGCCCGCGACGACCGGGACGAACCCCTTCGACGCCGCCACGAACAGGTCCCGGATCGCGGTTTCGCGCGGCCCGTAGACCGCGCTCGGGCGCAGGACCGTGAACGCGAGGTCCGGCGCTTTCCGCACGGCCTCCTCGCCCGCGAGCTTCGAGCGGCCGTAAGCCGAGACCGGACGCGGGGAGTCGCCCGCGCGCACGGGCTCTCCGTTCGCGCTCGGACCGCCCGCGGCCTGGGAGGAAACGAGGACGAGGTGCGCGCCCGGCGCCAGCTTCCGCACGGCGGCCACGACGTTCTCCGTCCCGCCCGCATTCGCGGCCATGTACTCGATCTCGCTCCGCGCGGACGTCTTTCCCGCCACGTGGACGACCGCCGACGCGCCCCGGACGAGAGCATCGAGCGATTCGGGCCGCCTCACGTCGCCCGGCACGATCTCGACGTCCTTGCTCTTCAACCAGCCCGGGCTCTCGGGGCGGCGCACGAGGGCGCGCACGCGGTAACCGCCCGCGAGCAGCGCGTCGACCGCGTGGCTGCCCACGAAACCGGTGCCTCCGGTGACGGCGACCAGGTCGCCTTTCGACATCGCGCGACTCTACCGCAGGGCTAGAATTCCCGGCGACCGTGAGACGAATCGCCCTCGCAGCCGCCGCGACGCTCGCGCTCGCCCTGCCTATCGCCGCCCTCGAGGCCCCGCGGAAGATCG
>JAMQPJ010000129.1 GCA_023717585.1 Thermoanaerobaculia bacterium | reverse complement strand
GTTCGCGTTCCGGTTCTGACCGGCGCGCCGCCCGCGACTGACGCTCAGGGTTTCGCTATCGCCTTGTTCGGGTTTTCGGCCACATTTTTCTCGGGCGTGTTCTTATCGGCCGCGATCTTCTCAACCGCGCCTTTCTCGATCGGCAGCTCGGGCTTGCGGCTCCACTCGTCCCACGAGCCGTCATACAGGAGCGCCTTGTGGCCGAGGCGCTTCGCCGCGAAGTACACGACGGTGGCCTGCTGGCCGATGTGGCAGTAGCTGACGACGGTGTCGCCGGGCTTGATGCCCGCCGCCTCGAGGACCTTCGACGTCTCGCTGGGGCTCTTCATCCGGTTGTCGTCGGTGACGAGCGTGTCGAAGGGCAGGCTGTGCGCGCCCGGGATGTGGCCGGCGCGGGGCATCGCGCCGGGGTCCGTGCCGTCGAAGAACTTCGTGTTGCGTGAGTCGACGATGGCGATGCCGCTCGTCGTGAGGTTCGCCTTCACGAAGTCGAGGTCGACCACGAGCTCGGGCTGCGGCTTGACCGTGATCTTCCCCGGCTTGCGCTGGATTGCCGACGCGGGGTCCCCTGACGACGCGACGACCGTTCCGCCCGCGGCTTTCCACGCCGGCATGCCGCCGTCGAGGATGGACGTGTTCTCGCCGAGACCCGCCGCATCCAGGCAGAAGTAGACGCGCGTGGTCGGAGAGACCCAGTCTTTGGCGAAGTAGACGACGACGCGCGAGTCGTCGCCGATGCCGAGGCCCTCGAGCTTCGCCCGGAGCTGGTCGGGCGGAAGGAGCTGGAGGACGAGCGCGCCTTCCGTCCTTGGGATCGCGAGGTCCTGCGGGTTCACGGGGAGCGCGCCGGGGATGTGCTCCTTTTCGAAGTCGGCCGGCAGGCCCACGTGCAGGAGAACGAGGTTCCTTTCGCCCCGGTGCTCGGCGAGCCAGGAGGTCGTCACGAGCATGTCCGCCCCGGACGCGAAGAGCGCGGACGCGGCAGAGGACACGACGAGGACCAGGCTGGCGAGGACGTTCTTCATGTCACCTCCGGGGGCTGCCCATTCTGCCTCAGCGCGGCGGCCGGCCGGCGCGTAACATTGCGCGCATGAGCGTGGCCCGGGTCGATCTGGCCGTCCGGATCAAGGTTTCTCCCGAGGCCGTAGCGGGCTTCTGCCGCCGGAACCACATCCGGAAGCTGTCGCTTTTCGGGTCGGTGCTGCGCGACGACTTCAGGCCGGAGAGCGACGTGGATGTGCTGGTGGAATTCGAGGCAGGAAAAGCGCCCGGGTTCATCAGGCTGGCGCGAATGGAAGGCGAGCTTTCGGGCATGCTGGGGCGCCGGGTCGACCTGCTGACGCCCGCCTCCATCAGCCCGCACTTCCGACAGAAGGTGCTCGCCGAAGCCCTCCCTCTGCATGACGCAGCATGAGCACTTGCTGCGGCTCCGGCACATGCTGGAGGCCGCGGCCGAGGCGATCGACCTGGCGAGAGGAAAGAACAGGCGGGATCTCACCGAAGACAGGGTCCTGCAACTCGCGCTGACTCGACTCGTCGAGATCGTGGGCGAGGCGGCGTCCCGCGTTCCGAAGGACGAACAAGATCGGCTTCCGGGGATCCCTTGGGTCGACATCGTCGGGATGCGGAACAGGCTGGTCCACGCCTACATGGACACGGATCTCGACATTCTCTGGGCCACCGTCGTCGAGGACCTTCCCGCGCTGATCCCGCCGCTCGAGGCCGCGCTGAAAAAGGGTGGATAGGCACCTGCCCGCAATAAGCCCATGGGCCGATCTCTGGCTCCTCGACCCGGCCGTCGACTACCTGAACCACGGCTCGTTCGGGGCGTGCCCGAAGACGATTCTCGAGAAGCAGTCCGAGCTGCGGCTGCGTCTCGAGAGGGAGCCCGTGGATTTCTACATCCGCGCGTTGCCGGGCCTCCTCGCGGAGGCGCGCGCGGCTCTGGCGGGGTTCGTGGGAGCGGACGGCGACGACCTCGCCTTCGTCCCGAACGCGACGGCGGGTGTGAACGCGGTCGCGCGGTCGCTCGAGTTTCTCCCGGGCGACGAGATCCTCACGACGGATCACTCGTACGCCGCGTGCAGGAAGACGCTCGACTACGCCGCGGCGCGGACGGGCGCGCAAGTCGTCGTGGCGTCCGTTCCTTTTCCGCTGCGTTCCGAAGAGGAAGTCGTTTCCGCCGTTCTTTCGCGCGTCACGTCGCACACGCGACTCGCGATGCTGGATCACGTCACGAGCCCGACTGCGCTCGTCTTTCCCATCGAGCTTCTCGTGCGGGAGCTTTCCGCGCGCGGCGTGGACACGCTCGTGGACGGCGCGCATGCGCTCGGGATGGTGCCCCTCGACCTCGCGCGCCTCGGCGCGGCCTACTACACAGCGAACGCCCACAAGTGGCTCTGCGCGCCGAAAGGCGCCGCGTTCCTCCACGTGAGGAAGGACCGGCAGAAGGGGTTGCATCCCATCTCGATCAGCCACGGGTACGCCGGGGGCGAGGCGCGGTTCAAGGACGAGTTCGACTGGACGGGAACCGCCGACCCGACGGCGATCCTCTGCGTCCCCGACTGCATCGCGTACCTCGGCGGCCTCCTGCCGGGCGGATGGATGGAGCTGATATCGACGAACCATGCGCTCGCGCTGAAGGCGCGCGCGGCGATCTGCGGGGCTCTTCATCTTTCGGCGCCGGCGCCCGAGTCGATGCTCGGCGCGATGGCGTCGGTGCCGCTGCCCGTTTCCGGGCCGACCACCCCCGCCCGGGGCCTCGGGCGCGAGGCGCTTGCGGACTGGATGCGCGCCCGCGGCGTCGAGCCGTGGTTCTACGACTGGCCGGCCGGCCGTGGAAAGCTCGTACGCGTCTCGGCGCAGCTCTACAACACGGAAGAGCAGTACGTCAGGCTCGCCGGGCTCCTCGCCGAGGCGCTGCGTGAAGGCTGAAGCCGGAAGAATCGCCGGAAAGATAGAAGCCAAGCTCGGGACTTTCGACACGGCGATGGTCGTCGTGAGCCTCGTCGTCGGGATCGGGATCTTCCGGACGCCCGCGATCGTGGCGCGCGCGACGGGGGCCGAGGGTGGGGCGGGTCTCTTCCTCCTCGCCTGGGGGATCGGCGGGCTCGTGAGCCTCGTCGGCGCTCTCACGTTCGCGGAGATCGGCTCCGTCCACCCGCGCGCGGGCGGCTACTACCGCGTCGTCGCCGACTGCTATCACCCGATGCTCGCGTTCATGCTCAACTGGGCGCAGACGCTCATGCAGGGCGCGGGTGCGGCGGGCGTCGCGTTCATCGGGGCCGAGTACCTCGTCGGGCTGCTTCTGCCGCCGGAGAGGCGCGGCGGTAACAGCGTTCTCCTCGTCGCGCTCGTACTGATGCTCGTCCTGCTGCTCGTCAACGCCCTCGGCATCCGGATCGGCGCGGGGACGCAGAACGTTCTCTCGATGCTGAAGATCGTCATGATCGTGGGCCTGGCTGTTGCTGCCCTCGCTCTCGCTCCGAAAGCGAGCGGCCCGGCCGTCGTTCCCTCCTCCGCGCCCGCGGGCCTCGCGGCCGCGCTGATCCCGGTCTTCTACGCTTACGGCGGCTACCACATGACGATGAACCTAGGCGCGGACGTGAAGGACGCGAAGAGGCGCTTTCCGCTCGCGGTCACGGCGGGAATGCTCACGGTGGTTGGCCTTTACCTCACCATCAACTTCGCGTACGTGAGGACGCTCGGGGTGGGCGGCGTCGCGGGGTCGACGCTCGTCGCGGCCGCTCTAGCGCGGGCGAGCCTCGGCTCGGCCGGTGAGGCCGTCGTGTCGGTCCTGATCTTCCTGTCGGCGGCCGGGTTCGTGAACGCGACCGTCCTGCAGATGCCGCGGAGCATCCATGCAATGGCCGAGGACGGCGTCTTGCCGGCGGTCTTCCGGCGCGTTCAGCCGCGGACCCAGGTGTCGATGGCCGGGCTTCTCCTCTTCGGGGCGACGATGCTCGTCCCTGCGTTCCTCCTCGGCTCGTTCGAGAAGCTCCTGAACTACGTGATCTTCACGGACATGCTCACGCTCGTCGTCGTCTCCTCGACGCTCTTCGTCCTGAGAAGGCGCGGTGCGGGCAGAGAAGGCAGAGAAGCTGAAGCCGGCGCGTTCCGGATCCCGGGCCCCCCCGTCCTCCCCGCGCTCTACATCCTCGCGCTGGCCGCCGTCGCGGCGCACGTGGCGTTCACCGAGCCCCGCCTCGCCCTGGCGGGAACGGCGATTCTCCTGACGGGGTGGCCGCTGTTCCGTCTCGGGAAGCGTCTGAGCGGACGAACTGAGGAAGCTCCGTGATGCGAACGTGGACTCCTGCTTGATCTACGGGATGTCTCGGCCTCCGCGTCGCCCGAAGCGGCGGACGTCCCAGAACTTGAGCAGCCCGTCGGCCCCTTTGTAGCTGGGCCTCGCCGACGAACCCGTCTTCTGGCAGACGCGGAGCCAGTCGCACGCATCCTCGAGTCGCTTCTCGCCGACGGCCTTCAGTCCGAGAACGAATGCCACGTCGCAGCGGCGGGCCGCATTCGTCGCGCTCTCGAAGAGGTGTTCCTCCGTCTCGAGGCCGATTAGAAACAATCCGTCGAGCGCTTCCGTGCTAGGCGTCTTCGGGTCGCGGAAATGCGCGACGAGCGCCTGCTTTCGCGTCTCTTCGGCGCCGCCCTCGAACGCCGCGGCCTGCGCGCGAAGCAGCCAGTGAGAATCGGAATCGGGCACGAGCCAGAGGAGCTCGAACTCGTGGACGTCGAACGCCTTCTGTCCCACCCAGGACGCGCTCGCGCTGCCCGCAACTTCGGAGCGGAACCACCGGTTCGCGCCCTCGTGCCCATCCCTCTTGACCCGGATCCGGTATTCCCTCAGGTTCCCGTCGATCCGCTCGTTCTTCGCCCTGACGACCGCCTCGAGAAGATCGATCGCGGTGTCGTATTGCTTGTGCTTGGCAAACGGCTCCGCGAACGAGAACAGGAACCACGGGTTCACGCCGGCCCGCATCAGCGCGTCGAACGCCTTCCGCGCTTCGGCGGGCTCCTTCTTTCCGAAAACGTCGTAAAAGTCGCGAACGACGGCCTCACCCCAATCGCCCGGATTGAGCGGATGCTTGGGGTCGAGAAGGACCTTGGGAGCTTCGTCGAAGCGACCTTGTCTCCAGAGGAGCTGTGCGTGAGCGGAACGGGTCCAGCCGCCGTCGGGATATCGCTCCACGTTACCGGAGGACATCACACGCGCTTCCTCGTGGCGGCCCAGCCCTTCGAGGGCCTCGGCGCCCGCCTCAAGCGCGTCCGCCTTGCCCGTGGACACGAACGGTCCGATCGCTTGCCAGGCTTCCTCGAAGCGGCCGCCCAGGAAGAGGACGCGCTCGAGCCGCGAGGCGTAGAGGGCGCGTGTGAGGATGTGCTCTTCGGGATGCGTTTCGAGCCACCGGCGGAGAAACGCCTCCGCGTCGTCGAGAAAGCCGTTCTCCCAGAGCATCCGAACGCATGACATCGCGGTCGGAGCCTTCGGCTTGCGCGAGAGAACTCCGAGGACGGACGTGCGAATCGCCGCGCCGTCGAGCGCGTCAAGGGAAACGAGGTACTCGATCGCCTGGGACTGCTTCCACTCGTCGGCGCCTGAGTCCGCCGCGACGGCCCTGAGAGAGTCCGTATCCCGCGCCAGGTACGCGAACCAGATGTTCGGGCCGGAGCTCTCCAGAGAAGCGCGCTCCATCGACGTCCGGTAATAGCGTTCGAAGGCCATCGGGTGCATGAGCGTGTTCTGACAGAACGCGCCGAAGAGGTAGTCGTTCGCCGCGCGGCTGTCGAGCGCGCGCTCGAGTGAAGCCGCGGCCCTCGGTCGCGCCGCATTCGTGGCGTAAACCGAATCCTTCACGCGCATTCCGGTCCGCCGGAGGGCTGCCTGCCCCAGGAAAGGGAGGTCTGTCAGATCGTCCACGAGCTTGTCTGCCTGAATACGTCCGTTCTTCTCGGCCGCGAG
Source organism: Thermoanaerobaculia bacterium (assembly GCA_023717585.1). Taxonomy (GTDB): domain Bacteria; phylum Acidobacteriota; class Thermoanaerobaculia; order UBA5066; family UBA5066; genus Fen-183. The sequence goes on along the minus strand of JAMQPJ010000129.1, from coordinate 2,220 downwards.
GTTTCCGTACCACCGCTGGAAGTCCGCGCCCGGTCCGGGCTCGGCCCCTTTCAGGTAATCGATGAACTGCTGCGCCGCTGGACCGGAGGAAAGGCTGTCGAGGTAGAAGCTCCCGATCCCGAAGAGCCCCGAGTAGAAGACGGCCCGCGTCTGGGCCGCCGCTACGGCGTCGTCGAAGAATCGGCCCTTTTGGCGTCCTCGGGCAGCGAGAGTACGCTCGAACGTGGCGAGGAGGCCGGGTCCCGGCTGCTCGTCTTTTCCGCCGGCCTCGACCCAGCCCGCCTTCATGAGCGCAGAGTTGAGCCGGAGCTCGTGGTCGAAGTCGTCTTTCGCGTGAAGCGCCGCCGCGAGGAACGCGGGGTCGTCGTCACGGGGCGCGCCGTGGCTCCTCAGCCAGTCGAGGACGTCGGCGACGTTCACTTTCGGCGCGAGCTTGAGCGCGTACAGGTACCGCACGAGAGGCGAAGCCCCGGCGCCCTCCGCGGCGGCCTTCAGCTCGTCGTCGGCGCCGAGAAGGAAGGGGCGAACCGGCTCGGCCGGCGGGAGGTCCTTCGCGAACCGGCGCGCCTCCCCCGCGTAGCCGAGGGCGTATGCGAGGAGCGCTTCGCGCGCAGGAAGGCGTGCCTTGCCTGCAGCCTCCGCGAGCGCGAGGAGCGCGAAGGCGCGCCCGCCGACGACGTCGCCCATCTCGAGGGAGTCGACCGTCCGGAAGTGGAGCGTCACGAACGCCAGGGAGGCGAGATCGAGGAGCTCGGTCCGGTCGAAGCCGGCGTTCCAGAGCGTGTCGATCTCCCGGAGCGCGCCCATCGCCCGGTCTTCGAAGGGATCGGACGCGTGGCCGCGCAGCCGGCGCGCCTCCGAAGCCGCGAGCTTCTTTCCGCCGGCGGGGACGCGCGCGCGGGCCGCGCCTCGCAGCGCATCCAGTGTTTCGAAGAAGCCGGGAATGTCGGACAGCTCTGCTCGGATGCCGCCTCCGGCGTCGATCGTCCAGCGCCTGTCCCGGGACGAGACCTTCGCGCCGCCCTCTGGCCGCGCGGCCTCGAGCGCCGCGACGTCCTCGAACGCCAGAACGAAGCGCCGGTCCGGTTTCAGGAGCGCGTCCTCGCGGACGAGCGCGCGCATCTCCCGCGGCGGGACGCGCAGGATCTCCGGCTCCACGGGTCTCGGACGCTGTGCCATGAGCTTGCGTTCGATGGGAACGGGAGGCCCCGACGGTGTGCGCTGGACGAGAGACCACGCGACCGAACCGACAACCGCGGCGCAGAGAACGACGATCAGACCGACCGTTCGGCGGGAAAGACCGGGAGATCTCACACCAGCGCGCGCTTCGTCCAGGCGAGGCCGGACGGGCCCTTCTTGAGTACGTGGAGAGCCCCGCCGGAGACGACGGCCGCGGCGACGCCGTCCTCGAGCGCCGCCGCCACGAACATCGGCGCGGCGACGCGCGCTGCGCCCATCGCGACGTCCACGTCGAGGCGCGCCTGGACTTTCTCGGCGAGGCCCGCGTCGAAGAGGCGGACGATGGTGCGGACCGAGGGATTGAGCTTTCGCGCGAGAAGCGCGACGCCGAGGTTGACCGCGTCGTCTCCCGTGACGGCCCCGACGGCGCGCGCTGTCGCGACGTGAGCGAGCTCGAGGACGCCGGCCTGGCGGGCGTCGCCCGTCACGACGGCGGTTCCGGGCACGACGTTGCGCGCCGCGCCGGACTCGATGTCGACGCCGGCGGCGGGGACGTCCGCGCGCTGGAGCGCGGCGAGTGTGCGCGACCCGACGTTGCCGAGGCCGACGACGAGGACGTGGCCGCCGGCCGGCACGCGTCCGCGGCCGAGCAGGCGCTCGAACCGCTCCGTGACGACGAAGGCCGTCAGGATGGACGTGAGAGTCGCGAGCGTGGCCGAGCCGAGGACCATGAGGAGGCAGGCGTAGAGCTTCAGCGCGGGCGCGGCCTTGAGGGGCGTGATGTCGCCGTAGCCGACGGTCGTGACGGTCGTGACGACGAAATAGAACGCGTCGACGAGGCCGAGGTCCATCGCCCACGAGAAGACGAAGACGGACAGCGCCGTGAGCGCGACGAGCGCGGCAAAGACGTACCGCAGGCCGAGCGGCGCGCTCTTCCAGACGCGGAGAAGGCCCGAGTCGGGCGCGCGCCGGGCCGCGGCGTTGAGGGCCTCGACGCGCGGCTTGAGGCGCTCGATCGCCTCGCGCTCCTCGAAGACGAGG
>JAMQPJ010000124.1 GCA_023717585.1 Thermoanaerobaculia bacterium | reverse complement strand
CGCTCCGCCTCGCGCTCTGCGCGCTCGGCGGGAGCGTCGGCACCGGCCCCGAGGGGCTCGAGGCCGACGTCGTCGAGGCGACCTCGCTCGAGGGCGTGGACGCGCTCGGCGAAAAGGCGAAGGGGAAGATCGTCCTCGTCTGGCAGGTCATGGAGCGCGGCGCGACGGGGGCCGGTTACGGCGCCACCGTGCCGATCCGGTCGAACGGCGCCTCCCGCGCCGCGAAGGTCGGCGCCGCCGGCGTCCTCATCCGGTCGGTCGGCACGTCGAGCGCGCGGTTCCCGCACACGGGCGCGCTGCGGTACGACGAGAGCGGCCCGAGATTCCCCGCGGCCGCACTTGCCGTGCCCGACGCAGACCTGCTCCACGCCTATCTCGCGAAGGGAAAGCGTGTCCGCGTGCGGCTGCGCCTCGGCGCGCGAACGCTCCCGGACGTCGAGACGGCGAACGTCATGGGCGATCTCCCCGGGCGCGGGAAGCCCGAGGAGATCGTCGTGGTGGGCGGCCACCTCGACTCGTGGGACCTCGGGATGGGTGCCCTGGACGACGGCGCCGGGTGCGGGATCGCGATCGAAGCCGCGCGCCTGATCGGGAAGCTCCCGAAGCGGCCGCGCCGGACGATCCGCGTCGTTCTCTTCGCGAACGAGGAGAACGGCCTCGCGGGCGGGCGGGCCTACGCGAAGGCGCACGCGGCGGAGCTCCCGCGCCACGTCGCGGCCGTCGAGCCGGACGCCGGTGCGGGGCGCGCCTCCGGGTTCGGGTGGACGGCCGGTCCGGCGGCGGCGCCGCTCATGGCGGAGCTCGGGACGTTACTCGCCCCCTTCGGCCTCGGCGAGGTGAAGAAGGGCGGAGGCGGCGCGGACATCGGCCCGATGCGCGCCGCGGGCGTGCCGATGTTCTCCCCGAGCCAGGACGTCGCGCGCTACTTCGACGTCCACCACACGGCCGACGACACGTTCGACAAGATCGACCGCGAAGACCTCAACACGGCCCTCGCGACGGTCACCGCGCTCGTCTACACGCTCGCCGAGGCCGAGACGCCGCCCGAGCGGATCCCGGAAGCGGAGCGCGAGCGCCGCCGGCGGTAGGAGAGCGCCGGCCGGGGCGTGAACGCGCCAACCCGCGGCCGCGCGAGGTCTGTCGCGCTAGACTCGCCCGCCCGCCGAAATCCGGCGTAGCGGGACGGTTCCGGAGGTTTCATGGTCGACCTTTCCGATCGCGGAAAAGCGCTCGAAAACGAGTGGTTCCACAAGCACGAGAAAGAGCTTCTCCGCAAGGCGCGGGAGCGGCGCGAGGCCCGGCTCGCGAAGGAGCGCGACGCCGAGCGCGAGAAGCAGAAGCAGCTCCATTTCATGAAGTGCCCCAAGTGCGGGGGCGAGCTCGCCGAGGTCGAGCACGAGGGAATCAAGGTCGACCGCTGCACGAGCTGCCATGGCGTCTTCTTCGATGCGGGCGAGCTGGACGAGCTCCTTCTGAAGAAGGTCGACGAGCGGAGAAGCTTCTTCCGGAAGCTCACCGGACTCTTCGGGGCCTGAGCGCGGCCGGCCTTACCGCGCCATCGGCACGTAGGCGCCGTCGCCTGTTCTCTGGCCGGGCTGGCCGCCGTCGTTGACGACGCCGTAGGCGATCCACGGGGCGGAGCCGGCCGTTCGCGAAACCTTGACCCATCCGGAGCTCACGCCGGCCTGGGCGAGAGGACCGCTGAGCTGCCCCCACTCGCCGGGGTCGAGCGTCAGGGACTGTGAGCCGCGCACGCCGCCGCCCGCGCCGTCGAAGACCTCGAAGAGGAGCGTGATCGGGCCCGCAGAAGCGTCAGATCCGGTATTGACGGCCGCGACGTTGGATCGGTTGTTGGCGTCCGCGCGCAGCCCGTAGAGGAAAGCCGTTGCGGTCGCTTCGTCGCCCGCGAGGGCGGCCGGTGAGAAGAGCCCGAACTGCCCGCCCGCGGGGGAGGGCGCAGCCGTGCGCGAGCCCGCGAAGATCTCGCCCACCCCGGCTCCCGACGAGACGAAGACGTTCAAGGCGCCGGCGTCGGCGCTCCCGGCCGGCCCGACCGCGATGTTGTGGCTGCGCAGCCAGTCGATCGCGTTCGGGATGATCTGCTGCGTCTTGGGAGGGAGCGTGACGGAAATGCTCCGGATCCCCGGACCGGGCGTCGCGAGCGCCTCGACGTACGTCAGGACGAAAGTGCCGGGCTTCGACGAGCCGTTCGTCAGGACGAGCTCGCTCAGGAAGGCTCCCGTCTGGACGAGGACCGGGACGTTCATGAAGAGCGGGCGCCCCTCGACCGCGTTCGGCGTGACGAACGAGCCGTCGTTCGTACCGTTGTCGTTGACGACGCCGTAGGCCGAGAAGGAGCCTGTCGCGGAAGTCCGCTTCACCTCGACCCACCCGTTCGTCATTCCGGCCGTCGCGAGAACGCGGTTGTACTGCTTCCATCCCCACGCGGGCAGCGTGTCGGCGGCGGCCACGATCGAGGCCGCGCCGCTGCCGTCTCCGGAAACCGCCTTCACCTCGACCGTGACCGGCTGGCCCGAGGTGTTGTAGACGGCCACGTTCGAGCGGTCCGTGCCGGACTCGCGCAGGGCGTACACGCGCAGAGTGTCGGCCGAAGGAGCGTCGGGGTCGATGGCGGCGTACGCGAGGCCAGCCCGGCCCACCGGCTGAGGGGCCGCCGTCGCCGCCGCGGTCCGCGCGATGGCCCCGACGGCGTCGGGGTCCGAGACGTTCGTGAAGGAGAGAAGAAGGGTCCCGGCCTGCTGCCCTCCGGTCGCGATCGGGACGCCGTTCTGGCGGAGATAGGCGAGGACGTCGGGGATGTCGAGCTGGGTCCCGGCCCGAATCGTAACGCTGACCGAGCCGCTTCCCGATCCGAGCGACGGCGTGTACGTCATCGTCACCTGCACGTCCGAGGTCCCGCGGTTCGTGACGCTCATGTCGGTCGTGTAGCGCGTCGCGCCCGTATCGACGTCCAGGACGACCGGCACGAGCCGGCCGGTCGCGGATGCGATCAGGAACGACAGGACGCTCTCGCCGGCCGTGCCGAGGTGGAGCGTTCCGCTCGACGCCAGGATCGATCTCACCGGGAGGCCGCGCGCGCCCTCGGAGACGAGCGTCCACGTCGTTCCCCCGTCGTCGGAGACGTAGGGGCCGCCGCGCGTGGCGGCGTAGAGGCGCGAGCCCGAGACCGAGATGTCGTACACCGGCTCGTCCGTCGGGATGCCGGTCTGGGAACGGGTCCACGTCGCCCCGACGTCGGAAGAGCGGAAGAGGCCGTACTGTGCTCCGGCGGCCCCGCCTGCCGCCGCCCAGAGAGTGCTTCCCGCGAAGAGAAGCCTCGACACCTCGAACTTCCCGGTCGGGAAGAGGCGTCCGCCGGGGGCATACGGAGCTCCACCGGTCGACTTGTAGAGGGTCGCGCCGTTCGCGATCACGACGTTGCTGCCGCTGACCGCGAGCTTTCTCACGGCGACGCCGGCAGGTACAGAAGGAGAGACGACTTCCCACCCCGCGAAGATGTCGCTCGTCCGATAGAGGCTCGTCCCGACCGACAGGCCCGCGTAGAAATAGCCGTTCGCGGCCGCGATCGAAGCAGGGAAGACGTTACCGGGCCGGTAGTAAACCCCGCTCCAGGTCGCCCCGCCGTCGGTGGAGGAGTACAGGAACTGCGTGCCGCCCGCGAAGACCTTCGGTCCCATCGACGCGAGGACGCTGACGTCCCGGTTCGCGAAGAAGGCCGGATCGGCCGGCGTCCATGTCGCGCCGCCGTTCGTGGACCGGTAGAGGCCGCTCGCCTCGCCGGGAGTTGCGGCGAGAACCGACCCGCCCGCATCGGCGAGGGCGTTCACGGTGAGGTTCGTGAGGCCCGCGTTGCGTGCCTGCCATGTGACGCCGCCGTCCGTGGAGAAGAAGACGCCCGCGTTCGTCGCGGCCCACGTGCCCTCCGGGGTGCTGAGAAGCCGGTTCACGGTCCGGCCGCCGATTCCCGCATGCGGGCCGGTCCACGCCGAGCCGCCGTTCGTGGAGCGGTAGACGACGGGGGTGCCGTCCGTGCTCCCGTTGATGGCCGCGAGGAGAACGCCGTTTCCGCCGCCGACCGCCTCGACGGCGAGCGGCGGGACGTCCATGTAACCCGTGTTCGTGCGCGCGATCGCCCACGACGCTCCGCTGTTCGCGCTGCGCCAGACCGCGCCTCCCGCGACGACGGCGGGCTGGCCGTCCACGTCGGCAGCCGAGCGGAAGACTGGGTTCGCCGGGAGACCGCTGCCGGACGCCGCGAAGGTCCGCCCCCCGTCCGTGGACCGCCAGACGGAGTTGCGCAGGACGAGGAGGATCGAGCCGTCGGCGGCCTTCATGAGCAGCAGAACGCCCGTCGTGACGCCGGTAAATCCGCTCGCCGAAGCGTCGCATCGGCCGGAGCCGACGTCACACCGAAGGACGGGGCTCGCGCTGCTGTCCTGCGGTGTCACGCCGACGAGGACCGTGTCCGCGTCGAGGGGAAGCACGGCCGTGGCGCCGCCGCTGTAGTGTGAAAACGTCGACCCGAAGAGGCGGGAAGACCCGGACCTCAGCGAAGTGGACTCGAGGCCGCGGTCGGTCGCGACGTAAAGCGAGTCCCCGCCGCAGCGCGCGGCCCGCGCCGTGGAGGCACGGCCGGTCAGCGCGCGAATCGGGATGAACCCCCACCCCCCTGAGACCGACCCCGACACCGACGGAGACGCGATCCAGGCACTTTCCCCGTAAGCGAGCACGGATCCCGCCGGAGGCGACATCCAGGACACGTCGCAGCCGAGCGCTCGAAGCTCGCCGAGATCCGAGACCGCCCCTCCGGTCAGCTCGGCCGGCGCCGAGAGCGCCGAGCCTTCGATCATCGTGGAGCGAGATATGAGAGGGCTGCAGCTAGGAGGTACGACGCGGTCACATGGCTTCGGATTCCAGCAATCGAGGAGCCATACATAATGGTCCTCGCTCGAGGGAAACGTGTTCGGTGTCGGGCAGCAACCAAATCCCGGCCCGATGAGGAGAAGGAGAGCGATTCGGACGAGCGCGACCTTCGTGAGGTTCATGGCGGTTCTCCCGGAATCAGAGACGGAGAATCGCTCTCGTTTTTCTCACCCGCTTCGGAGGCGGGACGAGATCAGCGCGGCGAGGGACGGGCGGCGGGCCGGCGGGGCCGGAGAAAGAAGACCGCCGCGAGGACTCCGGCCGCGACGAGGACGGCGAGCGCTGCGATCCACGGCTTCTCGGTCTCCCGGATCGGGGCGATCGACCCGTCGCCGATGAGGACGAACGCAGCCCAGGCCGCCGGAGGCCGGCCCCGCGCGCGGAGAGTTCTCTGGGCCGCCGCCACTGCCGCCGAGGCGGTGCGCCCTCCGGAGAGGTTCACGAAGAACGCCTTCGAGAATTCCTCGGCCTCGTCGTCCCTCACCGCCCAGAGCGTCCCGAGGACCGCGCGGGCGCCGCTCAGCAGGAACGAGGACGCAAGGCCGAGGGCGCCTTCCCCGTGAACGTACTCGCCGGTCGTGCTCCGGCAGGCCGCGAGGATCACGAGCTGGCCGCTGAGAGGAAGCCGCCGGATCTCCTCGAGCTTCAGACGGCCGTCCTCGCCCTCTCCGGGCGCGAGCAGCAGCATCGCGTGATCTGAGCTCTGTTCGTCCGCGAGGGCGTGCGCCCCCATGTGAACGACGCCGTACGACGCGAACGAGACCTGCTTGAACGCCCTCTCGCTCGCCTCGGCGCCCACGACGAGGCGGCTGCCCGGACCCGCGCGGGCAACGAGCGCCCGCCCTTCGCGCCGGGCGACCGCGAGCGGGCCGAGCCTACCCGAGCGCTCGGCCGGACTCGCGCCGGCCGATCCGGCGTCCGCCGGCAGGCTCGGGTCAGCGAACGACAGCGCGGCGGTTGCCGGTCCGGCGAGGCCGCGCAGGCGCAGCCAGACGGTCGCGGACGGAATCGTCACGAATTCATACCGTGAAGAGATCGGCTCGGCGTCGGGGCGCGGCCTCAGGAGACCGAGCGGCAGGTAGTGGAGCGACCTGTCCGGCACGACGAGCAGGCGCTTCACGCCGTCCGGAAGAGAGGACAGCGCCTCTTTCAGGAGGACGTCGTAAAGGGCCGCGGCCCCGGTTGCCTCCCGTCCCGAACGGCCTTCGACGAGTCCGACGAGCAGGGACGCCTGCTCCTCGAGCTCTTTCCGGTGCGTCTTCAGCCGGAAGAAACGGACCGATTCCCGCGAGACCGTGAAGAGCCAGGAGCCGCCGTCGAACGCCGACGACGAACCCGACTTCTCGGCGTTGATCAGGAACGACACCAGCGCCTCGTCCGGCGCCAGGGCCGCACGCATGTCATCCAGCGAGGCGAAGACCGGAGCGACGTCGCGGATCTGGGCCGCCGCGTCGAGCGAGTCGAGGAGATTGCGCGCCTTCATGCGCTCCGAGATCCGGAACGCGAGAGCGACCCCCTCCGGCGGAACCTCGTGAGGCCGTTCGAGGAGCGTCCCCGCGAGGACGTAGCCGGCGGCGCGGTAGTAAAGGCGATTCCACTGCCCGAAACGGACCGCGCGCGATTCCGCCGAGGCCGGCCCCGTGCGCGTCTCCTCCGCCGCGTCGAGGCTGGCGAGGGAAGCACGGATCGCATCCTCGCGCGGGCCGACCTCCCACAACGTGCGCGAGAGAATGAACGAACAACGCGCCTGTTCCGCCGGGTCGCCCGCCTTCGTAGCGCTCTCGACCGCCTCCCGCAGGAGATCCAGACCCTCGCGTTTGCCGCTCTTCGCAAGGCGGAATCCGGCGGCTCGGAGGGCCATCCGGAGCTGCGCTTCGTCGCCGAGCCGCCGGGCCGCGTCCAGGCCCCGAAGGGAGTGCGTCAAGCCTGCTTCTCCGTCGTCGATCTCCGCGAGCGTGAAGCGCGCCTTCACCTCGGCGTTCAGGTTCCCGGATCGTGTCGCCCGGTCGAGCGCATCCTCGGCGAGCGAGCGCGTCTGCCGGGCGTCCGTTGTGGAGAAGGTCATGTTCGCGAGAACGTCCGCGATGCGCGCGGTCTCTCCGAGCCGCTCGAGAACCTCGATCTGGCGCCGATACGCCTCGAGGCTCTCGGGATACCGGCCCGCCATCCAGAGCAGCATGGCCCGCGTTTGGTGCCAGTCCGCCAGGAGATCGTCGTCGTGGGACGCCTGCGCGGCTTCCTCCCCCGCGTCCATCCGCGCGAGTCCGCCGAGAGGGTCCTGGCGGCGAAGGGCGACCTGCGCTTCCTGATACCTCACTCGGGCGACCGCGTCAGGCTGACCTGAGTTTGCGGCGAGCGCGTCCGCCAGCCGGAGCTCCTGCTCGGTTTCCGCGAACCGCCGGCGCCGCGAAAAGAAGTCCGCGAGCGTGGCGCGCGCCACGGCCTCTCCCCGGAGGTCTGCGGCCGCGCTGAATGCGGCGACGGCGCTTCCGAGGGTCGCCTCGGCCTCTGGCGCGCCCGCGACGGCCTCCCTGATTCCGAGGACGCGGAGGAGCCAGCCGCCGGCTCTTCCCTCTACCCGTAGCGCAGAGAGTCGCGCCTTGACCTTCAGCGCCACGGAAGGAGCCCCGCTCACCCTCTCGAAGCACCGGGCAGCCCGTTCCTCGTCTCCTCTCCGGAGCAGCCGTTCGCAGTCCTCGAGGGAGCCGGCGAGAGACTGTGGTGCCGCGAGCAGGACAGATGCGGCGGCCGCGAGAAGTCCGCGAGGCAAGGTGTCACTCCACGGTCGTCACGAAAGTCGGGGAAGCGAGGGTGGTGGAACCCGGGGGGACCGCCCGGATTCTCCAGATGACGCGCGAGCCCGGAGGGAGATCCGCGAGAAGGCGTTCCTCCACGAGGATCTCCGGGACCGTGAGGCCGTCCGCGCGCGCGATCGGCGCGAGGTTTTCCCGCGCGACGAGAACGGAATAGCGCGATCCGGCTGGACCGGGCGTCCATCGGAGGCGGAAGGCGGCACGCGGAAGCGGACGATCCGCTTCCAGGAGAGAACGGAGCTCCAACGTGGCGCCCGCGCGGTACGACGGAGGCTCCGCCGGCCGGAAGCGATTCACGGCCACGAGGCCGACACCGAGGGCGACGACCGCGGCCGCAAGAAGCCAAGGGGCCCGCAGGTTCGTCCTCGGTCTCGCGCGACCGAGCCGCGCCGAGGCACTGTCCGCCCAGCTCTTCACGTCCGGATAGAGGCGGACGAGTTCGGAGCAGTTCTCGCACGCCGCGAGATGCGCGGCGAAGGCGATGCGTTCCACGTGCGAGAGCTCGCTGGCGGCTCCACGAGCAAGGACCTCGGCGGATGGGCACTCTCCCTCGGCCGACACGACGCCTCGCTGCCAGATAGCCTCGAGCTCTTCAGGACGCGGTTCCATCGTTCCATTCCCTTCTGCGGAGCTCCGCCCTCAGGTCCTCGAGGCCCCGGTACGCGAGGTTTCGTGCCTTCGCCTGACTCCAGCCCATGAGGCGCCCGACCTCTTCGGGCCGGAAGCCGCGCAGATGAAGCCGGACCGCGGACCGCCGGGGCTCGGGCAAGGAGTCGACTGCCCGGCGCAACCCGGCGACCCGCTCGCCCTGCAGAACCTCGGCCTCGGGGCTGGGGCGCGGGGAGGCCGGACCCTCCGCGATCGGGGCGTCGTCTCCGGGGCGTCTGGTATCCAGCGGCTCCTCCTTCCGGCTTCTGGCCGCCCGGACCGCGTCCACGGTCGCGGTGAGAGCCACCCGGCAGAGATAAGACGGAGGATCTGTGATTTCCGTCCCACTTTGGAGCGCTTTCCAGACGCGGATACGGGCTTCCTGTTCGACGTCGTCCGCGAGGACGCCCGATCGGCCGGGCGCGAGCCGCTCGATGGCGCGCCGGAGGAATCCACCGTACTCCTCCAGGACCTCCCTCAGGCGATCTTCGGGTGTCGGCATCCTCTTCCGCTCCCGAGCTCCGGAACTCGTGCGCGAGCCTAGTCGGGTTCCCTGTCGCCGTCGAGGCCGAGGACCTTCATCTTCCTGTGTAGCGTCGTGCGGTCGAGGCCGAGGCGCTCGGCCGCGCGCGAGATAGCGCCTCTCGAAGGCTTCGCGGGCGTCGGCCAGCGTCGCGTACGAGACGGACTCGTCGGACGCGACCGGGGACGCGCGTGCGGGGCGGTCCTCGGGAGGGAGATCCGCCGTGCGCACGACGGGGCCGGGCGACATGAGGAGGACGCGCTCGACGAGGTTCTGCAGCTCGCGCACGTTGCCCGGCCAGCGCCTCTTCGCGAGCACCTCGAGCGCCTCGGGCTCGAACGTCTTCGCGCGCCGCCCGCGCCGGCGCGCGAGGCTCTCGGCGAAGTGCGTGACGAGGAGAGGGACGTCCTCCGGCCGCTCCGAAAGGGGCGGCACCACGAGCGGGACGACCGCGAGCCGGAAGTACAGATCCTCACGGAACGTCCCCGCGCGAATCAGCGCGGGCAGGTCCCGGTTCGTGGCCGCAACGATGCGCACGTCGGTCGCGAACGCCCGGGCGCCGCCCACGCGCGTGATGCGCCCGTCCTGGATGGCGCGGAGAATCTTGGACTGCGTGCGCGGCGACATGTCGCCGATCTCGTCGAGGAACAGCGTGCCGCCGTCGGCCTGCTCCCACTTTCCCTTGCGGTCCTCGACGGCGCCTGTGAACGAGCCCTTCATGTGCCCGAACAGCTCGCTCTCGATCAGCTCTTCCGGAATCGCGGCGCCGTTCACTTCGACGAACGGGCCCGCCGCGCGCGGGGACGCGCGGTGGAGAGCCCGCGCGGCCAGCTCCTTGCCCACGCCGCTCTCGCCCGTGATGAGGACGCGCGCCTCCGACGCCCCGGCGCGCGCGATCTCGTCGAGGAGACGCGTCATGGCGGCGCCCGTGCCGAGGAGGGTCTCCCGGGCCGCCTCGTCGCCGGTGCGGCTCAGCAGCTCGCGCTTCAGCGCGTCCCTTTCCTTCGCGAGCCGATGCCGCTCGAGCACCTTGTCGAGCGTCAGGAGGACGCGCTCGAGGGCCAGGGGTTTCTCGAGGAAATCGTCCGCGCCCCGCTTGACGGCCTGAACGGCCGTGTCCACGGTGCCGTGACCCGAGATCATGACGACGGGAGTCTCGAGGCCGCCGGCGCGCAGCCTGTCGAGGACCGTGAGGCCGTCGACGTCCGGCAGCCAGACGTCGAGGAGGATCGCCTCGGGCCGCGGGCCGTCCGCGTCGAAGGCGCGTTGGAGCGCATCCTGGCCGAGGCCGACCGCGTCCACCGTGTAGCCCTCGTCGGTCAGGATCTGCGAGAGCGTCTTCCGGATGCCCGGCTCGTCGTCGCAGATCAGGATGCGCGGCCCGTCCGTCATGACGTCCTCATGCCCTCACGCGGCCGGCCATTCGAGCAGGAAGCGGCATCCGTGGGGGACATTCTCCTCCACACGCACGTGGCCAAGGTGCTCGGAGGCGATGCGCGCCACGATCGCGAGGCCGAGGCCGGAGCCGCGGCCCTTCGTGGAGTATTCGGGGTCGAAGATCCGGCTCCGCTCCGCTTCGGGGATGCCCGGACCTTCGTCCTCGACGACGAGGCGCGCGCTTCCGTCCGCCACGACCACGGCGATCCTCACGCGGCCGCCGGCGGGGGTCGCTGCGATCGCGTTGTCCACGAGGTTGATGAGAGCGCGTTTCACCTGCTCGGCGTCCGCCTTGACGAGCGGAAGAGCTTCCGGGACCTCGGCCGCAACCGTCACGTCCCTCTTCACGTTCGCGTACAGCTTCGCCACCTGGGAGACGACCGCGCCGAGGTCCGTCGGGGCGAGATCGGTCGCCGGCAGGCGCGCGAATCGCCCGAAGGTATCGACGAGCGAGGCGAGCGTGTTGACCTCCTCGATGATCGTGGAGGCGCCCTCGTCGACGACCGAGGCGAGGCCGGAGGGATCGGCATCCCGGCTCCGGGCGCGCCGGCGCATGCGCTCGGCGGCGAGGCGGATGGGTGTGAGCGGGTTCTTGATCTCGTGGGCCATGCGCCGCGCCGCCTCCTCCCAGGCCGCGGCCCGTTCGGCCGCGACGAGCGCGGTCGTGTCCTCGAGCGTCACGACCCAGGCGCCGG
>JAMQPJ010000122.1 GCA_023717585.1 Thermoanaerobaculia bacterium | reverse complement strand
AAAACCGGGAAGGACAGGGAACCTTCCGGCTCCTTTCGACGTTCCTGAAGACAGGTGGAAACGATGAACGACGCCAGCATGAGCCCTCAAACCTCGACACCTCCTTCCCCCGCGCCGCCTCCGCCCCCGATCGCGTTCGGGTCCTCGGGGCCGCTGCCGGCTGCTCCTCCGCTGCCGAAGAACCCCGGAGCCGCGGGCGCCCTCGGAATCATCCCCGGCATGGGGCATCTGTACCTCGGCCTCTACCAGCGCGCCGCGATCCTCTTCGGGATCTGGGTCCTGTTCATTTCGCTCGCGCACAACTCGCGCGGTCCCTTCCCGGGCATCGCGATTCCGTTCTGGATGGTCTTCTCGATCATCGACGCGTCGCGCCAGGCGAAGGCGATCAACGCGACGGGCCGGCCCGAGGCGAACATCCTCGGCTCCGACGAACCGGTGCGGGTGAGCGGTAGCCTCACGGCCGGCATCCTGCTCATCCTCATCGGCGGCTTCCTGCTCCTGGACCGCTTCGTGACGATCGACCTGTCCTTCCTGAACGACTGGTGGCCGCTGCTCCTCGTCGCCTTCGGAGGGTGGCAGGTGTTCCGCCACTTCAAGTCGAGGCCTCAGACTCCCTGACCGGGCGTCGCCTTCCAGCCGCCTGAAGCCGGCCCGACGAGAGGCCGGCTTTTTCGTTTCTGCGCGGGACACTGTGCCTGACACCGTGCCGGGCACCGGCCTGACACATCGCCGCGTCTGGGCCGTGAGCTAAGTGCCCTGTTTTCAATGACATCTCGACCGCACCTCCCGGTTGGCAGCGGTCCCTCGGTTGCAGTTGTCCTGGTGCGACAGAGCTCGCACAAGAGACATGAAGCACCCGATTCGCCTTCTCGCATTCGCCGCGGCCCTCCTGGCCGCCGGAGCCTCCGGTACGGCACGCGCTCAGGCCGGCACCGGCAACTCCCCCCTCCTTCGCGAGGCGCGGAGAGGCGAGGTCTGGATCACGCAGCCGACTCTCTCGGGGACACCGCCAGCCTCGCCGCAGGCCGGCCTCACCGCGCTCCGCGTCCCGCTCACGGCCTCACCGAAGATCTACGGCGAAGCCGGGAACCAGATCTCCTTCGCCATCGCGCCGACCGGATACGCCGGCGGCGGTCAGGAGACGTCGACCTGGCCGCCGGAGAAGGCTGCGTCCCTGAGCGCCTTCCTCGACCGGATGCTCCCCGTTCTCCGCGACCTCTACGGCCCGCCCGCCACGACCTACACGGTCCGCGTCGTCCGGGACCTCAGGTACGCGGCGTCGGCCGTCTTCCTTTCCTCCGCCGACGAGATTCACGCTGGCGACAACGTCACCTACCAGCTCCTCACGCACGAATTCGTGCACGCCTGGCGGCGCGACCGGGTCCTGAGCAGCGGCCCGCAGTGGCAGTTCGACCCGACGCTGAGCGGATTCGAAGAGGGGTTCGCCCAGGCGGTGTCCTACGAGGCGATGACGGAGTTCGCGCGCCGCTATCCGTCGTTCGGGCTCTCGCAGCGGGTCTACCAGTCCAGCAGCGAGTGGGACTACGACTTCCAGAACGTGCCCGAGCTCCGGACGCGGGACTTCTGGAGCGATTCGGGCGGAATGCTCCTCTACTGGACCCGGTACGAGATGGCTGCCGCCGCAGTCGCCAAGATCGAGAGAGAACATCCGGGTTTCCATCGGGCGTTCAACGCCGAGTACTTTCACCGCCTCAACGTCGACCCGAGCCTCATCGCATCGCGCGACCTCGTCAAGGACATCGTCCGCACCGTCGCGCCGACGATCGAGGGGCGGCCCGCGGCGCAGTGGATCGACCAGCAGAACATCTTCGACTGCGCCGACCACCCCGGCAAGAAGGTCTGGCTCTCGACGCAGCACTATCCCGCGCCGGCGGACTACTTCATCTTCAACCGCGTCTTCTTCTACGAGACGTTTCCCAACGGCTCGGACTGGGCGTCCTCGAACGGAGCCGGCGGGTACGACTATTACCGCCTCAACGGCTCGTCCGGCACGGCCGCGCTGCACGCGAGCAGCGGCTCCGTCGTCTGGCAGACCGCGCTCCGGATCACACCCACGGAAAACCCGCCGGCCTTCAACGGCTTCGGCAACGAGAACGTGAACCTCACGACGCAGGCCACCAATCTCCCCTGGCCGGGCGGCGATTCCTCCCGGTTCGCCACGAACCTCCTGCCCTTCGATCTCTATCGCCTGAACATCCAGATGACGTCGGGGACGACGGTCGCGAGCGACTCGTATCGGGTCATCGGCGAGGCGATCCGCAACGCGACCGGGGTCTTCGGGGGGATCGTCGGCGCGAGCGGCGGGACGATCTCACTGAACCACAGGAGCCACCCGGCGGAACCTCCCGTGCCGGTCGTGAACGGCGTGTTCCAGGCGACGCCGTCGTGGGCGAGCCAGCCGCATCCCGAGACGGAGTCCGTCGACACCGACCCGGGCGTCGTCGACGTGACCTACGTCGACCCTGCCGGGAACACGTACACCGACGTGCGCGTGATCGGGTACGGAAGCGCGCACGGCAACCAGACGTTCCTGTTCGACGTCTCCCGCATGAACGTGGCTTCTCTTCCGAAGCCGGTCTCGATCGTGTCGCAGCCGTCGAGCCGGACGGTGACGGCCGGCCAGAGCCTCCAGTTCGCGGTCGGGGCGACCGGAACGCCGACCCC
>JAMQPJ010000076.1 GCA_023717585.1 Thermoanaerobaculia bacterium | reverse complement strand
CGATGTGCCGGAGTCGCACACCGAGCGCTTCGTCGCCTTGTCTTCTCCCGCCGTGCCAACGGCCGCCGCCAGCCCTCCGCCGCCGGCGGACACCCCGACACACGAGGCTCCAGCCAGGGAGAGTCCGGCGAGCACGGATCTGCTTCCTCCGCCGGCCCCTCTGGACGCCACGAAAACGGCGGAGACCGCGGTTTTCGAGAGATCGGAGCGGTTCGCCGAGATCTCCATGTGGGCGGGAGGCGCGGCGACGGACGCGCCCCCGGAGCCGGCCCGTTCCCCGTCCAACGTCCTCGAGGAGAAGACCGAGAGGCTCGACGACGTCATCGAAAAGCTGAGGCAGCAGGCCATGCTGGAGCCTCTTCCTCCGTTGAAGCTGGCGTCGACTCCCGAGCCGCTCCCATCGGCGCCGCCGCCCGAGCCCGCGCTCCGCCCCGAGCCGGCGAACGCGTCCAATCGCGCGAGCGAGCGCGCCCCGGTGGCGCCCCCGAAGCCGGGCCAGAGGCTGGTCGTTTACGGCGAGCCGCCACCGGCCTTCATGGCGCCGCCGCCCGCGGTTCCGCGTGCCGTTGCGCCGGCGGCGTCCGCTCCCGCCCCCGAAGCGACCGGTCGGCGAATTCGCGGTATCGGCATAGGACTGATCGTCGCCGCCATCATCGTCCTCTTTGTCGCCGTCCTGTGGGTTCTGATCTCTCTCCTGAGCGGCGCCTCGGCAGGGGAAACTCGCCGGAGCAGCCAGGCCGGTCCCACGGGGGCCGTCGCCGCGATGGCCCTAAGATCCGTTCATCGCATGCGCGAATGAAGGAGCGGACATGACCGAGAACCGACCTGGACGTCCCGGCGATGTCGACGCCACCGCTTCGAGCCCGGCCCGGGGCGAAGCGAAGTCACTGAAAGACATGCTGTCCAATGCGCGCGCGCAGTCCCGGGGGCAGGGAGTCGTTCAGGGCTCCACGGTCTTCTTCAAGAACCTCGCCGAGTCGATCGGGCACTCGAACCGGAATCTGAAGATCGGGCTGGCGTTCCTGACGGCCGCCTTCGTCGTCGTCGCGGCGGCGCTCGGCTCGCTCGTCTTTCAGGCTTTCCGAAGCCAGGTCGCGACGAAGACGACTCTCGAGAAACAGATCCAGTCGATGGACGCGGCGACGCGGAAGCAGATTCAGCCGATCCTCGACGCCCTGTCGGGCCTCGAGAAGAAGCTCACCGAGCAGCAGGACGCGCAGAGGCGCGAGCTGGAGGGAGTTCGTCAGCTCCTCCAGGCCGACATCGAGGCGGCAAAACTGGATGCCGCCACGGCGCGCCGGGAGGCGGCGGAGCTTCGCACCTCCCTGAAGTCAGTCGAGAAGTGGGCCGAAGATTTCGGGAAGACCTACGTCCAGGATCGCAACAACCTCGACACGCGCCTCAGGCGTCTCGAGGGCGCCCCCGCGCCCGCGCCGCCCCCCGCGACGAAGTGAGGGAAACGGCCGGTGACGTCGCGCTTCGGATTCGGCCTCGAGGAGATCGAGCTCGGCGAGATCGTGGGCCGGGGCGGTTCGGGTGAGGTCTTTTCCGCGCGCCATCGAGGGACCGGAGCCCGCCTGGCCGCGAAGATCTACCCCTTCGACCGAATGGACCCCGCCTTCCGTCCTCGCGAACGGTTCCAGCGCGAATGCCGGATCCTCTCGAGGATGGAGCACCCCGCGTTTCCGGCTCTCTATGGCTGCGGCGAAGAGGAGGACGGGGGCACGGGCTGGGCGTTGATGGAATGGATCGAGGGCAAACCTCTCTCGGCGTATCGCTCGGCGCCGGTTCACGAAGTCGTCCGCCTCGCCTACGGCATCGCCTCCGCGCTCGATGCCCTGCACGTCCAGGGAATCCTCCACCGCGACATCGCGTTCGACAACGTTCTCGTCGAGACGCGCCGCTTTGGTCTCAACCCGCGGCTGATCGACCTCGGCGTCGCAAAGGACATCGGGTCGAACGAGGATCTGACCATGGCGGGGGCGTTCCTGGGCCGCGTCCCGTTCGCCTCGCCGGAGCTCCTGACGGGAGAGGGCGCAGCCGGGCTCATCGATCCCCGGAGCGACGTCTTTTCGTTCGGTGTTCTCCTGTTCGAGTGGCTGTCCGGAAAGCCGCCGTTCCCGGGTGAGACACCGGAACGCGTGATGAAGGCCCAGAAGAAAAGGGCGGCGCCGAAGCTGGAACCGCGCGAGGGCGCGGGCGAGGCGGGCGGCGCCTTGTCGGCGTTCGTGGAGAGCCTCCTGGAGACCGAGATGGAGAAAAGGCCGTCTTCCGACGCCGTCGTCCGGCGGCTGGGCGAGTTTCGGAGGTTTCATCCGCGGGCGGTCCTCGACCTCCCGCGGGCGGCGGCTTCCGTCTACCGCGTGGCCTCGATCGGGTACGCCCTCCTGCCTCAGCGCTTCGACGCCGCACCGACGCTTCCCAGGCTGCGCGCGGTCTCTTTTCCCGAACCTCCGCCTCGCCCCGTGTCCATCGGCTCGCCTCGCGAAGCCTCGGCCAGGGGCGTCGGCGGATCATCGGCGTCGCCCCTTCCTGCGGCGGAAGTCGCTCGGCCCGGGTCCGGCTCGCGACCCGGCGTCGGCTTTCTCGTCCTCGCCCTCGGGATCCTGGCCTTTGTCGCGGCGTGCGTGGGGGCGGCCTTCCTCTTCTTCAGAAGCTGACGCCGGGCGTCGGAGCGGACGTCGGAGCTGACGCTGGAGCGGGCGTCGGAGCGGACGCCGGAGCGGACGCTGGAGCTGGTGGTGGTGCGGGTGTCGCGGCGGGCGCGGGCGCGGACGCGGGCGAAGGAGCGCGCACCCGCGGCGCCTTTCCCGGCAACGCGGGCGCAGCGATCGTGGGCGTCGCCACGTCCGTCGCGGTCGGCGTCGGCGTGTGGGTCGCGGTCGACGTTACGGTCGGCGTCGGCGGGAACTCGAGCGGCTTGAGCCCGCTGAGGACGGCCGGGGTCCGGAACGACGGCTCGGCCGGCATGCGCGCAAGTTGCGGAGCGGGACGTGTCGGGGCCTGTGCCCGCGCGCCTCGATCCGGAGTCTCCGTCCCCGATGGTGAAGGCGAGGGAGCCGCGGGAAGCGGCGTCGCGGGTGGCGATACCGGAGCCGCGGAAGGCGGGGCCGTCGATACCAGCACCGCCGGCCTGGGAGGAGCAGCGGCTGGAGGGCCCGGCGGAGTCGGGGGCCGCCGCCAGAAGATGCCGACGGCGAGGAGGATGGCGAGCAGGGCGAACGCGCCGAAGCCGAAGGCCGCGAGCCGGCTCGCACGGGGGCGGGACGCGGGCAAGTCGAGGGGCGCCGAAGCCGCACCCGCGATGAGCAATCCGTCGCCGCTGTGCGAAGGGAGCGGCTCGGCGGTGTCCGGCTGCCCGGCCTTGCCGAGCCCGAGCCGGGCTGGAGTCCCGCGCGAAAGGAGGGCGACGGAGATGTTGTCCTTCGAGCCTGCCTCGAACGCGAGGCGATAGATCTCGTCCGCCGCCTCCTGGAGGCTGCCCGTCGTTTCGAGAGCCGTGAGAAAGCGCTCGGCCTCGAGGACGTCCGTGACGCCGTCGGTCGTGAGGAGGACGGCGTCGCCGGTGCCGAGCGTCAGGTCGCTCCGCACGTCGGGGTCGACCTTCTTTTCCTGGCCGAGACTCCGGGTCAGGGCGTGCGCGAATGGATTGCTGGCGTCGTCTTCGGGGGCGACCGAGTCGGAGCCAAGGGCGCGACGCTGCTCGGCGAGCGCGGTGTGGTCCACCGAGAGCTGCCGGACGCTCAGGCCGGAGACGACGAAGATCTTGCTGTCCCCGACGTTGGCCACGACGAGGCGGTCGTCGGCGAGGATCATCGCGAACGCGAGCGTCGCGCCCATCCCCTTCTGCTCGGCCGATGCCTTCCCCCGCTGGTAGATCTCGCGGTTGACCTCGGCGATCCACTGGCGAATCTCGGCCTCGATCGCCGCCGGCGTGAGAGCTCGGGCATCGGGGCGCGCGGCGAAGGCCTGGACCTTCTCCTTGAAGATCTCGACGGCGAGGCGCGAAGCGACCTCTCCGGCATTGTGGCCGCCCATGCCGTCGCTGAGGACGGCATAGGCCCGCAGTGCGGAGGACGGCGGAAGGACCGCGAGAATCGCGGCATCCTCGTTCGACTCCCGGCGGCCCTTCTCGGAAAGACCGCCGGCGAGGTACCGGGACGGGAGAGTGCCTGCTTCGGCGCCCACTTCCATCCCTCAGTGCTCGCGGTACGTCATGAAGACTCCGCCGATCTCGATGCGGTCGTTGTCCATGAGGCGCCGCGAGGCGTTTTCCCCGATCTCCTCGCCGTTCACGCGGGTCGGGTTGGTCCGGGCGTAATTGATGAGGGAATAGCTCCGCTTGTCGAAGACGAGCTTCGCGTGCTTGCCGGAAACGGATTCCGGGAGGAGCTGGATGTGGCGGTACGGCGGGCCGGGATCGCGGCCGATCGTGGTCTCGACGCGCTCGGCGGGAGAAGTTCGGAAGATCCGGAGCTCGGTCTGCCGGTCGCCTTCGTCGACGAGGACCCGGCCGGGGAGGACGTCCAGCACGCCGGCCGGAGGCTGCCCGGCGTGGACGACGCCGCTGTCGGTCCATCCAGCGGGCGCGGGTCCCTCGGGGATCGGCGGCGGCGCCGCGGAACGCGAGGGGACGTTGATGACCACCGGCTTCTTCAACAGCACGGTGAGCACGACGACGAGCGTCGCGACGAGCACGAGGACGCCGATGCCGAGCAGGATCACGACGCTCGACGGCAGGCCGCCCGGCGATTCGGGGGCCGCGGATCGCTCCGCCGGGAGGCGTGCGGGCGCGGGCGTGGGCAAAGGTGCTGCCGGCGACGGGGTGACGGCGGCTGCCTCCATGGGGAGAGGCGCTGCCGGCGGCTGCGTCGCGGCCGCCGCGGGCGTCGATGTTCCGCTCGCCGCTGGGAGCGGCGGCAAAGGGGGAAGCGTGGGTATCGGTGTCTGCGCGCCGGCCCCGGTCGCCATCAGGATGGCGGCGACGGCCGTCGCGAAAAAAACCCGCTTCCTGAGGTTGCGGCCAATTCGCATCGTCTTTTTTCCCCTGCTGTGCCTCGAGATCGTCTCACGCCGGTTTCGGGGACGGTAGTCGGAAGGTCAGGAAGTGCTCCGGGTCCGGTCGGTCTTCAGGGCGCAGCGACAAGCCGAGCCGGACCAGACCCCTCGGCACGTCGGTCTCGGCAAACGGCCGAGGCGGGGACGGGAGGGCCGTCAGGGCGACAGTCTTGTCGGCGTCTTCGATCGCCGGGTCTCCGGCGACGTGGCCCTCGAGAACCACGTGGATCTGCGCCGCCAGCCGATAGGCGAGCGCCGCACGGAGCGAACCGCCGTGCGACCCGGAGCGCATCTCCGGTGGAATGAACGGCGCCCCTTCTTTCTCCGCCTCGAGTCCGGCGAGACCGCTCGAGCCGTCGCCGCGCCGGGGCTCGCAGAGAAACTCGTTCACCGGCAGGTGTCGTGCCTCGAGACGCGCCCCCTCGCGCAGGCGTTTCAGCTCGTGAAGGGGGAGGTGAACTCCGGCAAAGCCGCACTCGAGCGCCGCGATCTGCAGCTCGGCGAGGGCCGTCATCGCGCCGCGCCGCGTGCGGTGCCCGCCGCCCGCGACCGGCTCGGAGATCTGGTACGCGATGAACGTCCGCCCGGCCACTTCTGTCGACCCGTAGTCGAGCACGTGTGGAAGCAGAGGATGGTCGAAGCTCGCCGTGGCGGCGTAGATCGTGCTCACAGCCTGCGCTGCCACGCTGGACGAGGCGTCGAAGCCATCGACGCGGATCCAGGCGGCTACGCCGTCCATCTCGCGAACCGCGCTGTAGCGGAGGGGAACGCCCGTCTGCTCGGGTCCTTCGAGCAATCGGTATCCCGGAATCCAGGAGGGCATCGTTCCCGGAATCTTAGGCCGATCGACGGGAGGCCTGGCCGGCCCGGGAGATTTTTCTTGCTTCCCGTTGGTGCCGGCGTTACACGTCCGAACGGAAAGGCCGGCTTTCATGGACCAGGTGAGCCTCCGCGTCGGAATGACGGTCTGGGACGACGAGGTCGAGATGAAGATGACCTTTCCCGCCGGACCGGCGCGGCTGGAGTCGCTCCTGCCGGTTTTTCAGCAGGTCGCGAACAGCCTGGTCGACCTCGCCGAGAAACGAGCCGCCGCCGAGGGACGGGTCGTCTCGTGCAGGAAAGGCTGCGGCGCTTGCTGCCGCCAGCTCGTCCCGATCGGTGAGATCGAGGCGCGGCAGATCGGCCGTCTGGTGGGAGACCTTCCCGAGCCGCGCCGCCAGGAAGTCCGCGCCCGCTTCGAACGGGCCCGCGAGCGCCTCGCCGAGGCGGGCATTCTCTCGGCGCTCGAGAAACGGGAGGGCTTCGTGGAGGACGAGATCGCCCCGCTCGGCCTCGCCTACTTCCATCTCGGCATCCCGTGTCCGTTTCTCGAAGAGGAGAGCTGCTCCATTCACGCCGATCGGCCGATCATCTGCCGCGAGTATCTCGTCACCTCGCCGGCCGTGAACTGTGCCGACCCGAAGCCGGGGACCATCGATCAGGTGGAACTGCCGGGAAAGGTCTGGACGGCGCTGGCCCGAGCGGGATCGGCCGGCCCGCCCGCGCGCTTCATCCCGTGGGTCCCTCTCGTCCTCGCGCCGGACTGGGCGGCCGCACATCCCGACGCCTCCGAGCCGCGCCCCGCCGAGGAACTGGTCCAAAGCGTCTTCGCCGAGCTGGCCCGTCGGAAGGGCGGCCCTGCGCCTCCCGTGGCGGGCGGGCGGACCGGATAGATTACAATTCACGGGATTCAGACGACTTGAGCGCTCCGGCCGTGTCGCCCCTTGGCGAGCCGGAGGTCCGGAAGGAGAAGGCACCTGGCTCGGAAACGTGAAACCGGGTCGGCCCCGAAAGAGGACCGCAAGGCTCCGGCGGAGCCGAAAACCGCCGTCCTGCAGCTCCCCGTCGAGCCGCCCGTCACTCTCGCACGACTCCGCCACTACAGGAAGCTGACGCGGCCCGTGTCGGCCCATCTGCGCTCTCAGCTCGACACGATTCTCGAGACATTGACTCCGCTTTTCCACGCCGAGACTGTCTTCGGCGACTACGTCCAGAAGAGCATGTTGTCGACGAAGCCGGAGGCCGAAGCGGGCCCGCGCGGTCAGCTCGGTCCCGACCGATGGGGACGCGGATCCGAGCTGTCCGTCAAGCGGGATGCGGCGGCACCCCCGACCGTGAAGGACCTGCAGGACGCCCGCAAGTACGCGAAAGCGAACATCTCGCTGAAGGAGGCCGTCAAGGGGGCCGATCGCGCGTTCCATGACCTCGAGAGCCTCTACGACACGGTGGCGAAGAAGAGGCCCTACAACATCGGCCTCGGCCTGACGCCCCCCCTCCCCATCAATACTTCGGCGCTCGAGATTCTCCCGCTGGACTATCCGTTCGTCGCGCGCTCGGAGCGTCAGACGAAGCGCGTGATGGTCACGGCCCCGCTGACCTGGATCGTGACGTACGCGGGGTTCTCCCTCGCTCGCCTTCGCGCCCTCATCGCGGACCCGAACCGCTCGCGCGACGAGCTCCAGCGCGTTCTGACGCACCACCTCCTCCTGCACGTCGTGATGGAGCGCAAGAGCGGGCTGCGCGGCCTCCTTCAGGCGCTGAACTTTCCCGCGAAGACCGAGACGATGCCGGAGTTCGGCGAGCTGCCCCTGACGGTCATCACGTCTGCCGTGAAGACCGAACGCCCGCCCGACGACGTCATCCTGGAAAGCACCGACCTCTCGGGCGTGGACGCGACGGAGGAGATCGTGCGCGTGACGAACGTCGCCGGAATGGTCGACGCCCGCCGCGCGCGTCTGCTCGAAATCGTCGAAGCCGAGAAGACCGGGGCAAACGGAGACGCCTGAGGCGCCCCGCGACCGAACGGAGGATTCAGCTCAGATGGACGAAGGGTACGATCTCCAGAAACTCCGGGCGCTCCGGAAGCTGACGCGGGCGATCGCGGAATCGCTCCGCTCGGAGCTGAAGGAACATCTGAGTACCGTGACGCTCCTGCTCCGCCCGCGCACGATCCTGGGCGATTTCGTCGAGGGCAGCGCCAAGGGCGAGGTGAAGGGCTCGGACGCGGCGTTCCGCGACCTGCGCAGCCGATACGAGGCGGTCGCGGCAGGGCGGCCGTACGGCCTCTCGAAGGAGCTGAGTCCCCCGATCGAGATCCTGAGCTCCAACGTGGAGCTCGTCCCTCTCGAATATCCGCACGTCGCGAAGTCCGGCTCGGAAAGCAAGACCGTCACCGTGACGCAGCCGCTCAAGTGGATCCTCACGTACGCGGGGCTCGCGCCCACTCACCTGCGCGAGCTGATGGCCGCGAAATTTCCCGACGCCGCGCAGGTCAGGAACACGATCCTGCACGCGCTCGTCCTCGACACGGTGCTCACGAAGCAGCCGGGGCTTCTCGCGGTTTTCGAGGCGCTTCGTTTCCCCGTCGTCACGGAGAAGCTCCCGGGCCTCGGTGATCTACCGGTCACGTGCATCTCGTCGAGCGTGCGAACGGTGCGCCCTCCGGACGACGTCCTCATCGAGAGCACGGAGATCTCCGGTCTGAACGCGTTCGAGGAAGTCGTGAATGCCCAGGACATCGAGGAGATGCAGGACCCCTTCCGCGAAAAGCTTCTCGAGGTCATCAAGGCGAACGCACCCGAGGCGCTGAAGGGCTGACCTCGGGCGGGGCGCGCCGCTTCTCGGAGATTCAGCTCCATGGTGACACTGGCGTCGCGGATTCGGCCGCCCCGCGCGGAAAGTGCAAACGCCGAAAAGGAGAACCGCGATGCCAACAGGCTCACTGAACTCGAAATTGTTCGCAATTCCCTTCGACAGCAGCCTCGAAGCATGTGCGATCAGTGATCCGGCTCATATCTCCCTGAGGGAAAACAACAGCGGCGCTCACGTCGCGAAGATTCAACAGGCGCTCAACGATTTGGAGGGAGTCAGTCTTGCTTCAGAGAAAGGTCGGTACGGCACGAATACCGCCGACGCGATCTCTGATTACAAGCAGAAGCGAAACATCTTCAATTTCGAAGGCAAAATCGACAAGATTGTCGGAAAACAGACGATCAAAAGGCTCGACGCCGACATGGTCGAATTCGAACGTCTGGGTGGCGGGGGACGACTACTCGATCAGCCGGGAACGAAGCAGTTCGTCTTCGCCCCGTTCAACGGTCCCTTTCGAATCAAATTCGGGCCTGATGATCGAGCGAAGTCGGATTTGGGCGACCAACCGAGCAATAGCGCCGCGGCGACGTTTGCGAAAAGACAACTCAGGATTGCGAGGCAGGTGAAGCTCGGGCGTCTGCCGCTCGACCTTCCCCCGGACCCGACGAAGGACGAATGCGAAGCGGCATTGCTTTCGACGATCGGCAGGGGCGGATCTGATGCTCGAGAGATGGCGACGTTTCTGTTCAATAACAGACTTCGGACGGGCCTGCGAACATTCGCCGATGGCACTTTCTGGCCGAATCAGGTGAAGAAAGACCCGAGTTTCACGGCGAACAACACGGACCTGTCGGCAAAGATACGGGAATCGCTGCAGGAACTGGCGAATCGGAACCGGACGGCGAGCGGGGTGGCCGTCGATGTGAACCTCCTCAGGGAAGGGGGAACCCAACCGCAGCCTTTGAAGAATCAGGTCACTAAAATCGACTTCAGCGGGCTGGGCTTCAATACGCGAATCGCCTTCGGCAACCCCCTCGCTTTCGGCTTCGGGAGCATTCAGGGGGTCGACATTCGAATGACCAGCTTCTCCGGTGACGCCCGGACCGGAACGTACCAGGGGCTTCTGATCTACCGCATCATCGACCATTTCGGCGCTGACGACAGCGTCAAGGACGCAACCGGAGAGGGCCAGGCCGGTCTTTTTCTCCTGCAGCGGGGCATGGCTACCGGACAGGACAAGAGCCGCTACAAGCCGTACGTGAGCGAGGTCATCGCAGCAAACGTCGCCTTCAGCGGCCAGTTGACATGAGGAGGTCGGGCGAGCGCCTCTAGCCTTCGAGCAGGGCGAGCCGGCTCACGCGGTCGAAGTTCAGCGCGATACCCTTTTCGACGCCCGCCGCGAGCGCCGCGGCCGCCGGGTCCGCGACCCGAAGGGCTGCCGCCATTTCACGCGCGATCGTCATTCGGTCGCGCGTGCCGTCGAGAAGACCGAGGAAAGTCCGGACGAGAGGATCTTCGAGCCGAACGCTTTGATGCATGAGGCTCGTCACCTCCGTGAGAGCGCGGGCCTGGAGCCGGGCGAGTGCGCTGGCCCGGGGGCGCTCCGAAATCTCCGTGACGAAGGGGCATGCCGCGCTTCGAAGCTGGGCCACGTCCCCGCCGTAGGAGCCGAGGAGGAAGTGGAACAGGTGCTTCTCGTCCTCCACCGTGGCGAGAGCGCCCCCGGCCGCCGAGACGCGCGCGCGGGCGAAGGAGAGAAGATCGGAAACAGCGATCCAGCGCGGCCAGATCACTCCGAGCTCGAGAAAAGCAGCTTTCGTAAGAGGGTGCGACGTCGTCACCTCCCCGTCCTTCTCGGTCACGAAGCGCACCGGCTTGTCGGATGCGACGTCGGGGTCCGGGGTTTCCGGCCGAGTCCCCGCGCCGACGTAGAGAGATCTGAGTGACTCCGGATCGGGCTCGCGCACGACCGGCGCCTCTTCGCGGCAGAGAAGCGTCTGCCGAAAGCGCCGGAAGATGAGAAAGTCCCGGTACTGCTGCTGCACGACGACGTTCTCCGTCCCCACCTCGAGCAGGAACCGGCCGGCGGGGCTCTCCGCCTTCCACACGGTCATGTCGGGATAGTCGGCTTCCGAAAGGAACTTGAGCCGGTGCCGGCCGGCTCGCTCGATGAAGTCGGCGAACAGAAGCGGCTCGTTGATCTCGGAGAGGTCGTCGTGGAACAGGACGGCATCCCGCTGTTTTCCCTGGTTCTGAAGCGTCTCCTTCAGGATCGCCGAGAAGAGCGGATGCGCCGGCGCCGCCTCCCCGAGAAACCGGACGAGGCCCCGGGCCTGGTTAATTCTCACGGCGGGTTCCTCGATGCCGCGCACGTGCCACCGCATCATCTGGCGCATCGCGTTTCGGACGTGGCACCCCGGCAGCGCGTTGTAGCTCACGTACGCGACCCCGTTCGGAGCGAGCGACTCCGAGGCGATCGCGAGCACCCGCTCCTGGACGGGAGGCGGCACCCACGAGTAGAGGCCGTGCGCGATGACGTAGTCGAACGTGCCGAGATCCGACGAGTCCAGAAGATCGGCGTGAAGGAGAGTCACGTTCGTGAGGCCGAGGGCGGCAATCTGCTCTCGACCCTGCGCGACGGCCGAGCGCGCGGCGTCGAGGCCGAGGAACGTGCTTTCCGGCAGGACGTATGCCATCGGGATGAGATTGCCCCCGTTCCCGCAGCCCAGCTCGAGGACGCGGCAGCGCCCGGGGGGAGCGGCCGGGAGCCCATACAGCGCCGCGATCGTCGCGAGGCGATCCGGATGAGTCTGGGAGAACGGGGATCCGGGGTACGAGACCGCGTCGTACGCGGTCGACTCTTTTTCCGACATGAGGAAGAGCGATCATAGAACGGAGACTCGCCGGCTCTCTCCCGCGCTAGACTCGGGCGGCACTTCGAGGAGGCCGCGATGTCCAAGCGCCCGCCGTCCGGAAACGTCGATGTGAGAATCGGAAGCGGAGTGCAGACGTCGCGCGAGGCCCTCGATCCCGAGACACCTTTCCGGCTCCTCGTTCTCGGTGATTTCGGCGGCGCCGGCGCCGGCCCGCTTGCGACGCGAAAGATGCACGCCGTCGACAGGGACGTCCTCGAGGAGGTG
>JAMQPJ010000034.1 GCA_023717585.1 Thermoanaerobaculia bacterium | reverse complement strand
TCGCGGCCAGGGAGCTCGGCGTCTCCGCGGTCATCGTCATGCCGCGCGACGCGCCCGTGCTCAAGCTCGAGGCGACGCGCGGCTATGGCGCGGAAGTTCGCCTCTACGATCGCGCCGAGGAGAGCCGCGAGAAGATCGCCGGGGAGATCGTCGGGAAGGAGGGCCGAATCCTCGTGCCACCGTTCGACGACGTCGCAGTCATCGCGGGGCAGGGGACGGCGGGGCTCGAGCTCCTCGAGGACGTGCCGGACCTCGACGCCGTCCTCACGCCGCTCGGGGGCGGGGGACTTCTCTCGGGCGTGGCGGTGGCGGTTGCGGCTCTCCGGCCCGCGGCGCGCGTCTTCGGAGTGGAGCCCGAGGCGGGCGACGACTTCGTGCGCTCGCTCGCCGCGGGACATCCCGTCTCGATCCCCGTCCCCGAGACGATCGCGGACTGTCTTCAGACGACGAGGCCGGGCGTCCACACATTCGCGCTCGTCTCCGCTCTCGTCGAGAACGTCGTCACCGTGAGTGATCTCGAGCTCCGGCGCGCGATGTCGCTCCTGTTCACGGCGATGAAGCTCGTCGTCGAGCCGGGCGCGACGGCCGGTTTCGCGGGCGCCCTGTCGGGACGCGTGGCGGGTCTCCTCGGCAGGCGGGTTGGCGTGGTGCTGTCGGGCGGAAACGTCGACCCCGAGACTTTCGGCAGGCTCGTCAGCGGACTCGGGTCGGACGGGGCTTGAACGAAGGGGCTCAGAAGTAGACGTTCAGGCCCGCCGCGATACGGATGAGGTCGGCCTTCGGCTGATTGGGCAGCAGCTTGACCGCTTCGACGTCGAGAAAGACGTAGCGTCCGTCGAGGAAGACCGACGTCCGGAAGCTCGTCCGGAGGTCCACACCCGCTCCGGCGTGGAGCGCGAAGAGGTTCTCGGCCGGGTAGTACGTGGCCGCGTTCGGTCCGTCGCCCTTCGGCTTCGCCCATGTGTACCCGACGCCGGCGAGCGCATAGGGCTGTACACGCCCGCTGTGGAAGAAGAACACGAGGAAGGACGCCGCGACCGGGATCTGGTCGACCCTGAGGACGCGCGCGCCGTCGACGGCGAACGAATCGCGCCGGTATCCGGCGGACAGCTCGAGGCCGAGCCCGCCGGTGAGGCGCAGACGAGCGTGGACGCCGCCGGTCGCGCTGCCCGACTCCGCGTCGTGCCCGCGCGCCCAGCCCGCCTCCGCGCCGTAGCCCGTGCCGGGATCGGAAAACGACTGGGCGCCGGCGGGAAGGGCCACGGCGAGAGAGGCGGCGAGAGAGGCGGCGAGAGAGGCGGCGAGAGAGGCGCCCAGAGTGGCGGCGAGAGTAGTGGCGAGCGGTACCACGAGAGTCGCGGCCCGGCGGATCTGGGCAAGCGGGCGCATCGGAATCGGACTGTACCGCGCCCGCCGATCGGCCGCACCGGCGCGCCGGGCAGGGAATCGCTCATAATCGTATACCCGTGGCGTCCCGAAACTGGAAAGACGACCTTCCGACGCTGGTTATGGCGATCGCGGCCCAGTTCGGGCTCGTGCGCGCCGTGGATTGGGCGCGTTCCCACACGGACACGAGCGACCTCGCCCGCCGCCTGGTGGAGGATCGTTTCTACTTCGCTCCCTACGTCGGTTCGGTAATCGTCGTTCTGATCCTGGTCCGGCTGATGGTGAAAGCGCTGAACCTGCGCGGCATCGCAATCGGCGAGTGGCTGCGCTCCTCTCTTCTCGTCGTCATGGTGGGGGTCGGCATCCTGGTGGCGGCCCACCTCGATCAGATCCTCGACGTTCTCGCGCTCCTCGCGCACCAGCCCGCTCTCCAGGCCGCGGCGCACGATCTCGGCGCCTCGCCGTTCTTCCAGCTCCTCAGGCGCACGGCCACATTGCGCTTCGCGATCGACCTCGTGGGGCTCCTGGTCTGCCTCTTCGCGATCCGCCTCGGGCAGCCGGCGCACCCCGAGGTCTCCGCCGCTCTGGGCTTCCAGACCTCCAAGGACTGGACCCGGGCCGGCGACGCGTACCTGAAGGCGGGCGACACGAAGCGCGCGCGCCGGATGTTCAAGAAGGCCCGGGCGTGGCCGCGGCTGGCGGCCCTCGAGCAGCGCGACGGGAAACACCGCGAGGCGGCTCGCCTTTACGAGGAGGCAGGCGACGCTTACGCGTGGGAGACGTCGCGAGAGTGGGAGGCCGCGGGCGAAACGGCGGTCGCGGGGGAATACGGAAAGAAAGCGCTTCTCTTCGCGCGAACCGCCATGCGCTGGGACCGGCTCGCAGAGATCTCCGAGGCCCTCGGGGATCATGCGTCGCTCGCCGAGGCCTGCCGGCGTCTCGCCGAGGGGACACCGGCCGGGCCGGTGAAGGCGGCGCTCTGGAAGAGGGCCGCGGACGCCTATCGCAACGCCGGAAGGCCGGGAGAGGCGGCCGAGGCGTACCGTAACGCGCAGGAGCACCTGCTCGCGGGCGAGCTGTTCGTGGAGAGCGGGCGCCCCGCCGAGGCCATCCAGTCGTTCGAAAGGAGCGGCGCCCTGACGAAGGCGGCCCTCGCGGCGGCCCGGTCGGGCGACGAGAAGGGCGCCCAGGAGCTCCTGGCGCGCGAGGCCGAAGGCCGGGGAGACCTCGTGTCCGCCGCGGAAGCGTGGCAACGGGCCGGACAGGCGCTGCGCGCGGCCGGCCTCTTCGAGAAGACCGGAGACTTCGTCCGCGCGGCCGACGCGTGGAAGGAGGCGGGCCGTCTCGAGAAGGCGGCGCCCCTCTACCAGCGAGGGGGGAATCGCGCAGCCGCGGCCGAGGCCTTCTCTGCCGCGGGCCAGGTCGAGAAGGCGGCCGCTCTCTATAGCGAGCTCAAGGAGTACGAAAAGGCGGCGGAGCTGTTTCGCGGCGCCGGCCGCCTTCCCGCGGCGGCGGCGGCTCTTCAGGCCGGGGGCAGGTTCGACGACGCGGCGCAGCTCTTCCTGCGCACGGGTCGAGGTCTCGAGGCCGCGCGGTGCGCGCTCCTCGGCGGGCACCGCGAGCGGGCGTGGGAGTACCTCACGGGAGTGCCGCGCAGCGAGCCGGGTCTCTCCGAGGTGTTTCAGCTGCTCGCGCGCGCCCACATGGCGGCGGGCGAGAACAAGGATGCCGTGCACGTCCTGCGCGAGCTGATCGGCCGCGGAAAGGTCGAGTCCGAGAATCTCTCGCTCCACATGACGCTGCTCGAGGCCCTCCGCGCGTCCGGGGATTCCGGAGAGGGCGTGGAGCTCGGGCGGATCGCGGCGTTCGATCCTTCGGTGCTCGAGGGCGCGGCGTTGCAGTCGGTGCCGTTCGCGGACGTGGGGCTGGACGACGCCATGCCGGCCGCGCTCATCCGGACGCCGGCCGTGCACAAGTCCGGGCCCTATGCCTCCTTCGCGCGGCCGGCGCCGCCGGCGCCCGTGCAGCCTCCGCCCCTCAAGATCGCGGCCCCCGCGACGCCTCCGCCGGCGAAGCCGACGGCGGGTTTCGGCATGCCCGAGACGCCGGAGTCGCGCTACGAAATCCTCGCCGAGCTCGGCCGGGGCGGAATGGGCGTCGTGCACAAGGCGCTCGACAGGAAGCTCGACCGTCACGTCGCGCTCAAGATTCTCCCCTGGCAGCTTCGCGGGGACGAGACCGCGATGCGCTACTTCAAGCGCGAGGCCCGGGCCATCGCGGCGCTCAAGCATCCGAACGTCGTCGCGCTC
>JAMQPJ010000033.1 GCA_023717585.1 Thermoanaerobaculia bacterium | reverse complement strand
ACTCCAACGCCCACGCCGGCGCCAGCGGGAACCGAGGAACCGCCGCGCGGCTCGGTGTCCGTGTCCGCCTCCACGTCCACGCTTCGGCCCCCCGTGGAGCCGCGCTCGGCGGCCAGCTCCGAGCTCGCCGTCATTCAACCTGACGGCTTCGTGGAGCCGGGCTGGCTCTTTCCCGAGGAATCGATTCTCGGGCTCCGGCTCGGCGCGAACGGGGCGCTCCTCGTCGCCACGGGCTCGAGGGGGCGCGTCTACGAGTGGAAGGACAGGCGTGTCCGCCTCGTGGCCTCGACCGGCGAGAAGCTCGTGCTCGCGGTCCCGGCTGTGGGATCCGGGTTCGCCGTCGTGACGATGGGCGCGGCGGGGATTCTGAGGCCGGACGCCGGGAGCCCGCAGTCAGGCACGTTCACGTCTGCCGTGAAGGACGCCTCCCGCCTTTCCACGTTCGGACGTCTCCGCTCGGAGGGACACGTACCCGCGGGAGCGGCTCTGTCGCTCTTCGTGCGGGCCGGGAATTCGGACAAGCCCGATGCCACGTGGTCGGCCTGGATGCCGATCGGCGTCGATGGAGGCGCAAAGCCCCCGGTAGCCCGCTTCTTCCAGTGGAAGGCGGACCTGAAGGCTTCCCCCAAGGGCGAGTCCCCGGTCCTCGAACGCCTCGAGCTCTCCTACTCCGAACGCAATGCCCGGCCGGTGCTGGAGAACCTCGCGCTTCTCGAGCCCGGCGCGGTCTTCTCCCGCGGGGGAACGGGTTCGGGCGTCCTCTCCGTTGCGAATCCCGACGAGTCGGGGATCTATTCCGGCCTCGAGACCCCGCGCGACGGCGCCGGGGAGGGACCCGGAAAGCGGCTTTTCCGGAAGGGCTACCGGACGCTCACGTGGAAGGGCACGGACCCGAACGGCGACACCCTGCGCTACGAGGTGGAGGCGCGCCGTGAAGAAGGTTCGGCGTGGTTTCCGCTCCGCAAGGACCTCGAAGACACGTACCTCTCGTTCGACACGACGGCGCTCTCCGACGGGCGCTACCGTTTTCGGGTCACGGCGTCGGACCGCCTTTCGCAGCCTGAGAGCGAAGCGCTCACGGCGCGCGAGGAGACCGGCGTCGTCCTGATCGACAACACGGCGCCCGTCCTGAAAGTGGAGTCGAAAAGGGCCGAGGGAGACTCGGTCGTCGTGACGGTTCTCGCCACGGACGCCCTTTCGCCCGTCACGAAAGGCGAGGGCGCGGTGAACGCGGATCGCTGGCGCCTCCTGCCAGCCGAGGACGGCGCGGCGGACTCTCCGATCGAGCGATTCGTCTTACGGATCCCGAAGCCGCCCGGACCGGCCGTCCTGTCGATGCGCGTGCTCGACGCGATGGGCAACGTCGCGGCGGTTTCCGTGGAGTGGCCGTTTTGAAGAAGCGCGCGCTTGTCGCTCTCCTCGCTGCCGCGGTTCTGCTCTGCGCCTGCGGCTTGCGGGGCAAGAGCCAGGACAGCGTCGTCCGCCGCCGCCTCGACGGCGAGCCGAAGACGCTGAATCCGATTCTCGCCACAATGGACCCGGAGCAGATCGTCCTCGCGCTCCTCGAGCGGAACCTGCTCGACTACGACGAGAAGCTGAACCTCGTTCCCGGGCTCGCGGAGGAGGTCTCCGACTCTCCGGACCACCTCACGACGACGATCCGCCTTCGGAAGGATGCGCGCTGGGAGGACGGGACGCGCGTCACCGCCGCCGACGTGGTCTTCACGCTGACGACGCTCCTCGACCCGAAGACGCCCGCTCTCACGCGTCGCGCTCTTTTCGACGGCTTCGTGAGGGCTGAGGCCGTGGACGCCGAGACGGCGCGCGTCGTCTTCAAGACGCCCGCCACGGGCCGGCGCGACGCCTTCAACCTGCCGCTCCTCTCCGCAGCCGCCTGGGCGGGCGGCGACGTGGCGACGCATCCGCGCAACCGGAACCCTCTCGCGAACGGCCCGTACCGGCTGGGCTCCTGGGAGGCCGGCCGGACGCTCACGCTCGTACGCAACACGCAGTACTTCGGCGAGAAGGCGGGCCCCGAGCAGGTGGTTTTCCGTGTCGTCCCGGAGACGGCGCCCGCCTTCGCGGCCCTCGGGACGGGCGACATCGACGAGATGCGCCTGACGGCGGCGCAGAAGAAAGAGCTGGACGCGAGGGCCGGGGCGTCCGGGGCGGCAAACGTTCCGAGCGTGATCACCTTCGACCAGCTCTCCTACTCGTACATCGGCTGGAACAACCGGCTGCCGATCTTCTCCGACCGCCGCGTGAGGCGTGCCCTCACGATGCTCGTGGACCGCGAGAGCATCGACCGCAACCTCTTCGGGGGCCTCGCGAAGATCGCGAACGGACCGCTCCCGCCGGCGCACTGGGCCTGGGACTCGTCCATCTCGCCGTGGCCGTACGACCCGAAGGCCGCCGAGGCGCTCCTCGACGAGGCCGGATTCCGCAAGGGCGCGGACGGAATACGGCACAAGGGGAGCGTGCGCCTCGCCTTCACTCTGTCTCTCGGCATGGGCAGCGACGTCCAGCGCCAGATCGTGGAGCTGGCGCAGCAGTCCTTCCGCAAGTCGGGCATCGACATGGCGATTCAGCCTCTCGAGTGGGCCGCGTTCGCCGCGAAGCTGGACGCGGGGGAGTTCGACGCCTGGGCCGCGGCCCTGAATCTCGATCCGAACCCGGATCTCGCCGTGAGCTGGCACTCCGCGCAGGTGCCGCCGGTCGGCCTGAACTCGGCCTTCTACCGGAATCCTGAAGTGGACGCGCTGCTCGACCGGCTGAAAGCGACCTTCGACAGGGACGAGACCCTCACCCTTCTCGCACGCGCGCAGGCTCTCATCCACGAGGACGAGCCGGTAACGTTCCTGAACGTCCCTCTCACGAAGTGGGGCGTGTCGGCGCGCCTCACGAACGTGCGAACTTCGCCGATCGGGCTCTTCATGTTCTGGCCCGGCGCCGCGGCCTGGCGCACGAGCGTGACGCGAGGTCCGATCTCGTAACATCGCTCTATGCTCCCGTTCATGCTCCGGTTCGCGCTGCGCCGGGCGGCCTCGGCCGTCCTGACGTTGCTGGGAGTTCTCGCGCTCGTCTTCGGGCTGGTCTCGGCCGCACCCGGCGACGCGGCATCCCTCGCGGCCCGGGCGGGCGGGAACCGCGCCGTCTCGATCTCGCCCGAGGCGCTTGCGGCGTTCCGGCATCTCTATGGCCTCGACCGGCCCGTGTCCGAAC
>JAMQPJ010000007.1 GCA_023717585.1 Thermoanaerobaculia bacterium | reverse complement strand
GACCGTGACGCCGTCCTTCGTGATCGTGGGCGAGCCGAACTTCTTGTCGATGACGACGTTCCGGCCCTTGGGCCCGAGCGTGATCTTCACGGCGTCGGCCAGCTTGTTGACGCCACGGAGGATGTTCTGGCGGGCGTCTTCACCGTAGGTGATGTTCTTGGCAGCCATTTTCATTTACCTCTTACTTCGTCTCGACGATGGCGAGCACTTCGTCCTCGCGGAGGATGAGGAGCTCCTGGTCTTCGATCTTGATTTCGGTGCCGGCGTACTTGCCGATGAGAATGCGGTCGCCCTTCTTCACGTCGAGGGGAATCCGCTTCCCGTTGTCGTCGAACTTGCCTTCGCCGACGGCCTCGACCTTGGCCTCCATCGGTTTTTCCTTGGCGGTGTCGGGGATGATGATTCCGCCGCGCTTCTGCTCCTGCTGCTCGATGCGCTTGACGAGAATCCGGTCGTAGAGGGGACGAACTTTCATGGGACGCTCCTTTCGATTCAGGGGACTCGGGACGCGGCGCGATCGGTCTCGCTCCTCATCCCTTCGCTGGTCTTCACTTCTGGCTTGTTCTCGTCGATCCCTTGTTAGCAGTCAAGACCGACGAGTGCCAGAATCCTAGTCCGGGCAGTCAAACCTGTCAAGACAGACTATAGATCCAGTCTAATATATTGTTATATAAGGAGTTAGTATCTAGGCTTGGCGTGAGAATTCCGACAAGGTGCTCGCGAGGGTCGCCTTCTGCTCGCCCGTGAGCTCCGGGAACACGGGAACCGCTAGCGTCTCGTTCGCGGCCCGTTCGGCTTCCGGGCAGTCGCCCGGGCGCCCGCCGAGGGAGGCGAAGCATTCCTGCAGGTGCAGAGGAACCGGATAGTAGATCGCGCTGCCGATCTGGCGGCTCTCGAGGTACTTTTTCAAGGCGTCCCTCCGACCCTTCCCGACGCGCACGACGAACTGGTTGAACACGTGCTCACGGCCGGCGGCTTCCCGGGGGAAACGGAGCCCGCCTTCTTCGTAGGCGCGCCCGCCCGCCGCGAGGTACAGGTTCTCGATCTCGGCCGCGTTCCGACGCCGCGCACGCGCCCAGCCGTCGAGGTGCGGCAGCTTCACGTGCAGGATCGCGGCCTGCAGCGCGTCGAGGCGGAAGTTGCCGCCCACGAACTTGTGGTGATAGCGCGAGGTCTCTCCATGCATGCGCATGGCGCGCAGGATCGCCGCGAGTTCGCCGTCGGACGTCGTCACCATGCCGCCGTCCCCGAATCCGCCGAGGTTCTTCGAGGGGAAAAACGAGAACGCCGCGGACTCCCCGAGCGCCCCCGCCCTGGCGCCCTTGTACCCGGCGCCAAGCGACTGGCAGGCATCCTCGAGAACGGGAATGCCCTTGCGCCCGGCGATCTCCCGGATCGGGTCCATGTCGGCGCACTGGCCGTAGAGATGGACGGGCTGGATGAGCTTCGTCTTCGGCGTGATCGCCTTCTCGAGCCTCGCCGCGTCGAGGTTGAACGTCTCGGGCTCGATGTCGACGAAGACCGGCCGCGCGCCGAGGCGGGCCACGGCCCCGGCGGTCGAGAAGAACGAATAGGGCGACGTCACGACGTCGTCGCCCGGCCCGACGCCGAGCGCCATCATGACGGCGAGCTGCGCGTCGGTGCCCGAGGACATCCCGATCGCGTGCTTCGTGCCGACGAAGGCCGCGACCGCCTTCTCGAAGGCCTCGACGCGAGGGCCCAGGATGAAATGCTGGCTCTCGTAGACGTCGGCCGTCGCGCGAAGGATCTCCTCGCGGATCGTCGCGTACTGCTTCCTGAGGTCGAGGAGCGGGACGGAAACGGCGGGAGCGAGCACGGGTGTCACGTCGCGTGAGGCTACACCAGCCCGCGATCGACGAGCTCCGCCTTCGCCCATGCGTAGACGATGGGCGCGAGAACGACGCCCGGGATCCCGAACGCCGCCTCGAAGACGAGAATCGCGAGAAGCGTCTCCCACGCCGACGCGCCGATGCGCCCGCCCACGATCTTCGCGTTGAGCAGGTATTCGAGCTTGTGGACGAGGACGAGGTACGCGAGCGATACGGCCGCGACCCAGGGCGCGACGCCGAGCGAGACGAGGACGATCACCGTGTTCGAAACGAGGTTTCCGGCCACGGGGATGAGGCCGCAGAGGAACGTGATCGCGACGAGCGTGCCCGCGAGGGGGAGCCGCGCGCCGAAGACCGGCAGGATCGCGAAGAGGAAGAGCGCCGTCAGGACCGTGTTCACGGCCGAGATCTCGATCTGGGCCTTCGCGACCGAGCGGAAGCTCTCGCCGAACCGGCGGAGCCTCTCCTCGAGCTGCGCCGCGAGCGGACCCGGCGCGTCCGACGGGGCGCGGAAGAAAACGAGGACGCCGACGACGGCCCCGAGGAGCGCGTGGACGAGGCCGCGTGCGCCGACGGTCCCAGCGTGCCGCAGCTCGCCCGCGTGCTCGCGGAGCCAGTCCGCGACGGCCTCGGTCGATCCGCCGCGGGCCGGGAGCGGAAGCGAGACGCCGGCGCCCTCGAACGTCTCCTTCAGGCGCGCGAGCGTGTCCCCCATCCTCTCGAGCACGGCCGGAAGGTCGCCGATCCGCCCGCGGACGAAGCCCCAGAGGAGGACGACCGCGAGGGCGACGAGCCCCGCCGCGACGAGACCGAGGAGGCCCGCCGCGAGGGCGCGCGCGAGGCCGTGCGAGACGCGCCCGCCGTGCATCCGACGCGCCATCGACCGGAGCAGCGCCCACGCGAGGAATCCCGCGAGGAGCGCCGGAACGAGATGGAAGAGCAGCGCCGCGAGGAGCGCGAGAGCCGCGAGGACGAACGACGCGCGCTCGAACGGGACGGAACGGGGAACCGCCGGGACCTCGCTCACCGTGCCGGATTATCCGCTGTGCCGGTGAAGACGCCGGCGAGCCGGTCGCACTCGGCGACGAGGGCGTCACGCTCGGCCTTGAGGCGTGCGATCGCGCCCGGGGCGAGGACGAGCGCGAGGAGCTCACGCGCCTGGCCCTCGCGCCAGGTGGCGTATTCGAGCAAGAGAAGAGAGGAGATTCCTGCGAAAGGAAGAGCGACGGCCGCAAGGACGGCCCAGAGCGGGCCAGCGGCGAGCCAGACCGCGGCGCACTCGAAGACGAGAAAGACCGGGAACAGCACGAGGCCCGCGAGGAGCTTGTAGAGCGCGACCTGGTCGCGCTCCTTCGCGGAGGCGGGAATGCGGTTCGCGACGATTCCGCACAGGCGGTACGGCGCCCACCACGCGGTTACGCCGAGGACGGCGACGGGAAACCCGAGGGCGATCACGGCGAGAGCCTTCAGGGTGTGCCAGAGGATCGTCGATGCGGGAGGTGGGTCGTCGAATGAAGAGAAAGACAAAGAGATTCTTCTTAGAAGGTGG
This sequence comes from Thermoanaerobaculia bacterium, assembly GCA_023717585.1. Lineage (GTDB taxonomy): Bacteria > Acidobacteriota > Thermoanaerobaculia > UBA5066 > UBA5066 > Fen-183. Next base: position 1,582 of record JAMQPJ010000007.1, on the reverse strand, counting down.
TCCATTGCGCGCACTCTCCGCACGAGTGAGGCCACCTCACCGGGATTGGTCTTTTCCAACGAGGCCTGGGCCGAGACCAGGAGCTGGCGGATCCGCAGCGACTTCCCGAGCTGCCCCTCCCCCTCTTCACCTTCAAAGAAATCTCTTCCGATCTTCTTCCCATACAGGGCATCGACCGCCGCGACGATCTCGTGGTCCTTCCAGTCGTCCGCGTTGAGCGTGACCGAGGCGAGCGCCGCGCCCATCGCCTCTGTCCACGCTTCGACCGTCCCCGCCGCCGGAGGTGAAACCGTCGCGCCGAACTTCACGAGAACGTCGGATCGGAAGATCTCCTTCTGGGAAAACCAGAGGCCGACAGGGACAACGACCGGAGATTTCCTTGAAAGGAGGAGGACGCGGGCCGCGCCCGTTCGGATTTCCGACAGACGCGGATCCGAGTGCGAGCGTCCTTCCGGAAAGATGAGCACCGCGCCGTCCCGTTGCAGCACCGCCGCGAGCCTTTCGAAGGCCGCGCTGTTCCTCTCTTCCCCTTTCAAAGAAATCCCCGGTTCCCCCTCCCCCTTTCTCACGACCGGCACGCAGCCCAGGAGGTCGAGGAGAGAGCGCAGAACCGGGATCTTCCAGAGCGTCGACTTCGCGACGAAGACGATGGGGCGTGAGAGCGAGTACAGGACGATCATCGGGTCGACGAGGCCGTTGTTGTGGTTCGCGACGAAGAGGACCGGCCCTTCGCGCGGGACGTGCTCTTTGCCTGCGATCTCGATGCGCCGGTAGAAAAGGCCGACGAGAAAACGGACGAGCCGGACGAGGACGCTCCTCATGTCCCGGCCCCCGCGGCCGCCGCCTCCTCCTTGGCCGGGAATCGCACCTTCAGGAAGGCGCCGATCGCGAGGACGAGGACGACGAAGAGGACCGTGATCCCGGCGCGATAGCCGGCCGCGCTCCTGTCCGGGAACAGAGCGAGCGTCGCCGCCCACAGAAACGGCCCGAGGACCGAGGCTGCTTCGCCGGCGAGCGTGAAAAAGCCGAAGAACTCGGTCATCCTCTCTTTCGGGACGAGCGCGATGAGCCCGAGCCTGCCCGTCACTTTGATGCCGCCGAGTCCGATGCCCGCGAGGACGCCGACGAGGGTGAAGGCCTTCGGGTCCCGCACGGCGAGCGCGAGGGCGAAGACGAGCACCCAGTTCGCGAGGGCGACGAGCGTTGCGGTCCGGATCGTGACGCGCTGGCAGAGGAAACCGTAGAGGAGGCCGCCGACGACCGCCACGGCCGTCGCGGTGAGCATCAGCCTCAGGACCGCTCCGTCATCCAGCCCCACTGCGAACTTCGAGTAAGTCCCCATCTGTACTTGAATCGTGTGGATGACGTCGATGTAAAGGAAATTCGAGATGAGAAACCAGAGGAGCGCGGGTGACTTTGGCAGTGACTTGATGGTCTGGAAGACGTCGCGAAACGGGGAGGAAGTAGAGGAAGAGGAGGAAGATTTCTTAGAAGGGGAAGAGGGGAGGCGCGCGAAGAACAGAAGCGGGACGGCTGCGACGAGCCACAGGATGGCGGTCGGCAGATAGGCGTTCCGACGCAC
>JAMQPJ010000006.1 GCA_023717585.1 Thermoanaerobaculia bacterium | reverse complement strand
CCGAGATCATCCAGCGCGCGGCGGACGGAGTGACGCTCGAGCCCGGGGAGGTGATCGGATCGGGTACCGTCGGCACCGGCTGCTTCCTCGAGCTGAACGGCTCGAAGGTCACGCACGACCAATGGCTGAAGCCCGGAGACGTCGTGAGCCTCACGATCGAAGGGCTCGGCACGCTCACGAACACCATCGTCGGGGACCCCGCGAAGTGACCTCTCTCCCGGACGACCTCGTCTCCCTTTACGGCTACAACTCCTGGGCCAACGCGCGCGTCCTCGAGACGCTGCGAGCCCTCTCCGAGGCCGATTACGTGAAGGAGCAGGGCGGCGGCTGGCCCTCGCTGCGTGCGGCTTTCGTCCACCTCGCGGGCGCCACGGACGCCTGGGCCGAGCGGTTCTCGGGCCGCGAGGCGCCGCGTCTCGCGACGATCGAAGAGCTGCCCGGCCTCGAGGACGCGGCGCGGCTCCTTCTCGCCGCCGAGGAGAAGCACGGGCGCCTTCTGCCGGCCTTCACGCCCGCGCGCCTCGCCGGACCGTTCACGTGGAAGAACCTCAAGGGCGAGGCGAGGACGGCCCCGTTCTGGGTCGTCGTCAGGCACGTGGTGAACCACCAGACCTACCACCGCGGCCAGATCTCGGCGATGGTGCGGCGCCTCGGCCACGCGCCGAAACCCACGGACATGGTCGTCTGGGGGATCGAAATCTCCGCGCGCGGCGAACCCGCGCCCTCGTCCTAGAATCCGCCGAGATTGTCCAGCCTCGCCTCGACGTTCGCAGACCGCTGGCTCCGCCGCGGCATCATCACGAGCCTCGGGCTCGGCTTCACGATCCCCTACTTCCGGCTCCTGAACCGCGTGAAGGTCACGGGCGACTCGATCGTCGACAAGCTCCCGCGGAAGAACGTCGTGTTCCTTTCGAACCACCAGACGTACTTCATGGAGGCGATGGCGATTTTCGACATCGTGTACGTGAAACATCACCTCCCCCTCGAAAACCCGTTCCTGCGGTTCTCGGCGGCGACGGAGACGATGAAAAAGAACCCCCTGACCCAGCTCTTCACGAAGGCCGGTGGCGTGACGTTCCGGCGAAGCTTCCGCGAAGGCGGGAAAGACGTGAAGCGCGGGGCCGACTTCGAGGGCATCGCGAAGGTGGAGGAGGCCATCGCGAACGGATGGCTTCTCCACTTTCCCGCGGGCACGACACAGAAAGACGCACCGTTACGCCCCGGCGTTGCCCAGCTGCTCCACCGCACGAAGGCCGTGGCCGTCCCCGTGCGCGTGGACGGCTTCCGGAAGCTTCTCCTCTACAAGCAGTTCCCGGGAAAGATTCTGAAGAAGTGCGACGTCGCCCTCCACCCTCCCCTCGATCTCACGAAGTTCTACGCGGCGCCGTATCACAAGGATGCGGGCGTGGAGATCGTCGAGAGGCTTTCCGCGATTCTCTCGGACCCGGACTGAGGCCCTCCGTCAGGAGATCGTCAACTCGAACGTGGGCGGCTCGACCATGTGCTTCTTGACGGCGCACTGGTCGATGGCCCGGCGGATCGCCTCGGCGTATTTCTCCGGGAAGCCGGGCGGCAGCCTGAGCGCGACGCGGATCGTCGAGAGGCGTTTCTTCGTCTCGTCGCGCACGGTCTCGAGCGAGAGGCCGAGCCCCTCGGTCGCGATTCCCCGCTCCTGACAGAAGTGCAGGGCATAGAAACCCATGCACGTCGCGATCGAGGCGAGGAACAGGTCGAACGGGGAAACGGCCGTGCCAGCGCCGAGCGGAGGCGGCTGATCGGTCCGCACCCGGTGACCTTTCACGTCGGCCTCGACGGCGGCGCCGCCGGGAAAAGACACCGCGACGTTCACGCGGCTTCCGCGGCGCAGCAGGACGCCTTGCCCTCGGGCAGGATGTCCTTCACGCCCGCCTTTCTGAGGATCGCCATCATCGGGCACCACTTCGAGAATCCGCTCTGAAGCAGGTTGACCCCCACGAAGGCCGTGAAGAGGAAAAAGCCGGGGTGGACGAGGTATCCGAGGGCGACGGAAACCAGGACGAAGAATCCAGCGATGGCGCGGAGGGCGTCGTTGACGGTCATGGGTCTCTCCTTTGGGGGCGGTCTTTCCCGCCCTTGACTTTTATAACCATATAGCTATATGGTAGCAGGCGTGAACGGAAAACGCAACTCCCTCGCTCTCGACATCATTCTCGTCTCTCTTGCGGTGGCGCTGGCCGGGGCGGCCCGGGCCGGCGAGCCTCCGGAACCTCGCACGGACCTGAACCTCGCCGGCGCGATGCGGAAGGCCCGCGAGAGCGCCCGCG
>JAMQPJ010000099.1 GCA_023717585.1 Thermoanaerobaculia bacterium | reverse complement strand
GTGACACCGACGTTTTCGGTCGAATTGGTTTCGGATTAGAGAACCGGGGATTTCTTAGAAATGGGCATTCACCCTTCTAAGAAATTTGCAGACCGCTTCCCGCTGCGGGGCCGCCAGCAGATCAGAGAGGGTGTCTTCTTCTTTCTCTTTTCCGAAAGCTGAGATGTTCTCTTGCCCCCGCGGTGCGCGCCGCCGCGATGATTTCCGCGCGGCCCCAGGCCACCTCCGCGGGTGCGTGGGCGTCGGACGAGAGGACGATCGGGACGCCGGCTGCGACGAGGCTCTTCAGCAACAGCGGAGCCGGGTACTCCTCTTTCACGGCCTTCCTGAGGCCGGCGCTCGAGACCTCTATCGCGACGCCCGCCGCGCGGGCGGCCGCGACCGCCTCCGCCTCGGCCCGCGCAAGGGACGCCGGCATCCGGTGGCCGAATTTCTTCGGGAGATCGAAGTGCGTGAGCACGTCGAAAAGGCCGGTCGCCGCGGCCTTGCCGAGGAGCCGGTAGTACTCGCCCCAGAGCGCCTCCGTCCCCTCGCGCTCGTGGCGCTTCCCCGAGCCTGGCGCGTCGATCCAGTCGCCCTTGACCCAGTGAACGCTCCCGAGGACGACGTCCCAGTCGTGGGCGGCCAGGATCTCCTGCAGTGCGGTCTCGTGACCCTCGGCGTAGTCCGCCTCGAGGCCGAGGAGCACGTCGATCCGGCCCGCGAACTCCTCGCCGAGCGCGCGGACTTCTTCCACGTACCCGGGCAGCTCGGAGCGCGCCATCGCAAGGGCCGGATCGGGATCCTCGCCCGGCAGGAAATACAGGGGAACATGGTCCGTGAAGGCGATTTCCGACAGGCCGCAAGAGAGCGCCGCGAGAACGTAGTCCCGCGCGGCGCCGCCGGCGTGGCCGCAACGCTCCGTGTGGACGTGGTAGTCCGTCCGGTACAAGTCCTGCATCATTCCCTGCATCGACGGCGAACCGCCAGTCGAGTGTAATCTTTGGGGCAGAGGGGAAGGCATGGCGATCCGGATCAACCGCGTTTATACCCGGGGAGGCGATTCCGGCGAGACGAGTCTCGTGGGCGGCCAGCGAATCGCGAAGGACGCGATCCGCATCGAGAGTTACGGCACCGTGGACGAGCTCAACGCCATTCTCGGGCTCGTGCGCACGGCGAACCGCGACGCGGCGGGCTCTTCCCGCAAGGCGGATCGCGACCGGCTGGACGCCCTCCTCGAGCAGATCCAGAACGAGCTGTTCAATCTGGGCTCGGACCTCGCCACGCTGCCGCGGGATCGCCACCCGAAGCAGCCCGTCATTGAAGCGCACCACGTGACGTTTCTCGAGAACACGATCGACGACCTGAACGCCGGGCTGCCGGAGCTCCGGTCGTTCGTCCTGCCGGGCGGCGGATGGGTTTCGGCGTTCCTTCACCAGGCGCGGACGGTTTGCCGCCGCGCCGAGCGCCTCGTGACGACGCTCGCGCGTCAGGAGGCCGTGGGAAAGCACGCCCTCGTGTACCTCAACCGCCTTTCGGATCTGCTTTTCGTTCTCGGCCGGTGGGCCGCGAAAACGAGAAAGGAAGCCGAACCCCTCTGGGATCCCGCCAGGAGCTGAACCGCCCCGGACGGGCGGTCCGCGCGGCGGGCGCGGCCCTGCTCGCCGTCCACTGTTCGGCCGCCGCGGCGGAGGATGCGCCGCGCGAGCCTGCGCTGCGCATCGACACGATCGAGATCCGGCCGACGAACGTCTTCGCGCCCGACGAAGCGGCGAAGTCGTTCTTTCCGTACGGGCTCGCGAACGCTCTCCATTTCACGACGCGGGCTTCGTTCATCCAGAAGCAGCTGCTCTTCGCGCCGGGCGAGGTCCTGCGCCCGGATCTCCTGGCCGAGACGGAGCGCAACCTGCGCGCGTTCGGCCTCTTTCGGCGGGCCTACGTGCGCGCGGAAGGACAGCACGTCGTCGTTGAGACGGCCGATGCGTGGACGCTCCTTCTGCGCGGGTCGCTCTCGAACAAGGGCGGCGTGACGACCTATTCGATCGGCGCCGAGGAATACAACCTGCTTGGGACCGGCCGGCAGTTCGGCTTCGGCTGGGAGAAGGAAACCGACCGCTCGTCGCGTTCCGTGTTCTACGCCGACCCGAACCTCTTCGCTCCGCACGCGGCCTTTCGCCTCGATGCCTCCGAGCTCTCCGACGGCCGGTTCTTCCGGGCGGCAATGGGGCGGCCGTTCTACGCGCTCGACGTGCCCTGGGCGCTCGAGGGCGCCATCCGCCTTTCGGACTTCGACACGAAGCTCTACGCGGGCGGCGAGGAGGCGACGGTCTGGAAGGAGCAGGAGCGCGACCTCCTGGTCACGGGGGGGCGCCTCCTGTCGCGCGATGTCGACGCCGTGATGCGTTTCATCGGGTCCGTCGAGTGGAACGACGTGGAGCTCCGTGGGGGCGGCCTCGGCGCGCCGCCGCCCGAGCGGCGGGCGAACCGGACGTTTCTGTTCCTCTCGGCAGGTTTGGCCCGGGTGGGCTCCGACTGGATCACGAGGCGGCTGGTCGACCTGATCGACCGGGACGAGGACTTCAACCTCGCCCCGAGCGGCCGCCTGGAGCTCGGCTTCTCGCTGCCCGTCTGGGGCGCGGAGTCCGCGGGCCGGGCGCTCGTCTCGGGAAGCGTGGGCACGCCCCTTCGCTCGGGGTTCGCGCTCGCCACACTCGCCGCGTCGACGCGTCTGTCCGGCGGCGTCGAGAATGCCCGCCTCTCGGCGGGTGCGCGGGCCTACGTGATGAAAGGCCCGTGGACCCTCGTCGGAAACGTCTCCACGCTCGTCGGATGGAACCTCGACCCGGAGAGCCAGATTGCGCTCGACGGGGAGAGCGGCCTCAGGGCCTACCGCCTCCATGCGGTCGAGGGAAATCGCCGTCTCGTGGGAAACGTCGAAGCTCGTGTCCTCGTCGTGCCCGAGATCCTCCAGCTCGTGTCTTTCGGGCTCGCGGCCTTCGGCGACGCCGGCTGGTCGTGGGGGGACCCGGACGGCTTCTGGCATCTCGCGGACGCCGGGGTAGGCCTCAGGATCGGGATCACGCGCGCGAGCAAGAGCAGCCTCGTCCGGATCGACGTCGCGCGGGTGCTCCACCCGGACCCCCTCGGGCGGACCGGGTGGCTGCTCTCGTTCTCGTCCGGCCAGGCCTTCTAGCCGGGGCTCCGGGGTTCTCGGGGGTTCAGTGGATTCCGTGCTCGGCAAGCCAGCGCTCGGCGTCCATGGCGGCCTTGCAGCCTTCTCCCGCCGCCGAAACCGCCTGCCGGTAGATGAAGTCGGCGACATCCCCGGCCGCGAAGACGCCTTCGACCGACGTCTTCGTCGAGGGGTGCTGGATCTTTAGGTAGCCGACGTCGTTCATCTCGAGCTTTCCCCTGAAGAGTTCGGTGTTCGGCTGGTGGCCGATCGCTGCGAAGTAGCCCGAGACGTCCAGGGTCTTCTGTTCGCCTGTCTTCACGCTCTTCACGCGCACGCCCTTCACTCCCGTGCCGGCCTCGCCGAGGATCTCCTCGACGACCGTGTCGAGGAGGATCTCGATCTTCGGATTGGCGCGCGCGCGCTGCGCCATGATCTTCGACGCGCGGAATTCGCTCCGGCGGTGGACGAGGTACACCTTCGTGCAGAACTTCGTGAGAAACGTCGCCTCCTCCATGGCCGTGTCACCGCCGCCCACCACCACGACTTCCTTCCCGCGGAAGAAGAAGCCGTCGCACGTGGCACAGGCCGAGACGCCGTAGCCGAGGAGCCTTTTCTCGCTCTCGAGGCCGAGGTACTTCGCCGAGGCCCCCGACGCGATGATCACCGCATCGGCGGTGATCCTGCCGGCCGATTCGAGGGTCAGCGTGAAGGGCCTCGCCGCCACGTCGACCTCGGTGACCGTGTCGACGACGATCTCCGTGCCGAACCGCTGGGCCTGCTTCCGGGTGACGTCCATGAGCGCGGGCCCCTGGATGCCGTGCTCGAAGCCGGGGAAGTTCTCGACATCGGTCGTCGTCGTGAGCTGGCCGCCGGGCTGGATCCCTTCGATGACGAGAGGCTCGAGGTTCGCGCGCGAGGCGTAGATCGCCGCCGTCAGGCCCGCGGGTCCTGACCCGACGATCGCGACCTTGTAGTGAGTCTTTGCGGGCATGTGCGGGAGATTACTTGGTGTGAGCGAAGTGCTCTTTCGACCTGACCCAGTCGGCCTTCATGGCTTTCGTGCCCCGACGATCCGGGGCGTGGAAATTCTCCTTGTAGGACCCGTATCTTTCCGGGCAGGGATTGTGTCCCGCCCGAGCTAGATACTTTAGACTAAGTCTATTTAATTGTCCATCCGCCCTTGATTCTTTTTTATATTGAATCTAAATTAGCGCACCTGACTGAAGGAGGACCCATGGCCGAACTCAAGGGAACCAAGACTCACGAGAACCTCAAGCACGCGTTCGCGGGAGAGAGCCAGGCGAACCGCCGCTACCTCTATTTCGCCGACAAGGCCGACATCGAGGGCTACCCGGAGATCGCGGGCAACTTCCGCGACACGGCCGAGGGCGAAACGGGCCACGCGCACGGGCACATGGATTACCTGAAGGCCGCGGGCGACCCCGCCACGGGCCTTCCGTTCGGACCGACCTCGCTGAATCTCAAGAGCGCCATCGAAGGCGAGACCTACGAGTACACCCAGATGTACCCCGGGTTCGCGAAGACCGCCCGCGAGGAGGGCTTCGCCGAGGTCGCCGACTGGTTCGAGACGCTCGCGCGCGCCGAGAAATCGCACGCAAACCGCTTCTCGAAACTGCTGACGACGATCGGCTGAAGAGAAGAGAAGAAAAGGGTTTTGCTGAAGAGAAAGAAGAGAGAAGGAAGAGAGAAAGAGGAAGAGAAGATTTTCTTAGAAGGTGAAGAGGGCCTGGGCGCTCGATCACCGCAGTGACGCGGAGTCGCGCCGCGGCCCCACTCACCCTTCTAAGAACTCCGAATCCGAATCCTCCTCCGAGTCCGACTCTTCCAAAGATCCGAATCCGAATCCGAAGCAAAATCTGGATCTTCCCGAATCCGAATCCGAAAGCAGAAAAAGAATGGGAGCCGTTGGGTCACCCGTCAAGGTCGTCGACAGCGCATCCCTCTCTCTCGAGCTCACCCGCATCGCGGACATCTGCCATGGGTGCCGGCGGTGCTTCTCGCTCTGCCCGTCCTTCGAGGTGCTGTTCAAGGGCCTCGACGTGCCCGAGGTGGACGGCGAGGCGGACAAGCTGCCGAAGAGGGTCCTCGACGATTTCGTGGATCTCTGCTACGAGTGCAAGCTCTGCCTGCCGCACTGCCCGTACATTCCGCCGCATCGCTGGGCCGTGGACGTTCCCCATCTCGTCCTCGAATCGCGCCACGTGCGCATGCAGGAGACGGGGCTGGAGCTCCGCGAGCGGCTCCTCTCGAACCCGGACGCGCTCGGGCGCATGGCTTCGAACGTTGCGCCCATGGCGAACTTCATGAACACGCTCCCGCTCGCGCGGTGGGCGATGGAGAAGACGCTCGGAGTCTCCGCGAAGAAACACCTGCCGCGCTTCGTCTGGCAGAGTTTCACGCGCTGGTTCGAGATGCGGAATGCGCCGGAGCGCGCGGCGCCGCCCGTCGCGAAGGTCGTGCTCTTTCCGACGTGCTCGGTCGAATGGAACCGGCCCGAGATCGGGCAGGCCGCCGTCGCCGTGCTCGAGAAGAACGCCGTCGAAGTCGCCGTCGCGTACCCGCTGTGCTGCGGGATGCCGCTCTTCGACGTCGGCGACGTCGTGGGCGCCGACGAATCCCGCCGGACGTTCGTCGCAGCGATGAAGGGCTGGGTCGAGAACGGCTACACGATCGTGACTCCCGGCCCGTCCTGTTCGCTCATGGTCAAGAAGGAATACCCGTGGCTCGCCGCCCGGAGCGGCGGGCTCGACGCGGACACGGCGCTCGTCGCCGGGAACACGCGAGACCTCTTCGAGTTCCTCGCCGAGTTGAAGGGGAAGGGGCTCCTCGCGCTGGACTTCCCGAAAGCGCCGAAGTCCATCGCGTACCACCTCCCGTGCCACCTCAAGGTCCAGAACATGGGCTTCAAGTCGCGCGACATACTCGCGGCCACGGGAGCAGTGGTGACGATGGTCGAGAGGTGCTCGGGGCACGACGGGACGTGGGCGATGAAGACGGAGTACTTCGACGAATCGATGAAGGTCGGGAAGAAGCTCTTCGACGGCCTCGCCGCGGCAGAGGCGGACGTGATCGCGTCGGACTGTGCGCTCGCGGGCGTCCAGATCCACCAGGGGATGAACGTTCCGGTGAAGCACCCGATCGAGGTGCTCCGGGACGCCTACGGCCTCGCATGAAGAAAGTCACGCTCGAGGACGTCAAGAACCTCCACGAGTACGAGCTCATTCGCGACGACTGGCGGAAGGACGTCATCGCCGTCAAGGAGAAGCGGCGCGTCCTCCTCGGGGACATCATGTCGATCCTTTTCGAGAACCGCCTCACGGTTCTGAACCAGGTCCAGGAGATGTGCCGGGCCGAGCGCCTCGCGAAGCCCGAGGCCGTTCAGCAGGAAATCGACGTGTACAACGACCTCGTGCCGGACCCGGGCGAGCTCTCGGCCACGCTGCTCGTCGAGATCACCGAGGAAGCCCGGATCCAGCCCCGGCTCGATTCTCTCGTCGGCCTTTCGTCGGGTCGCCACGTCTGGCTCGAGCTGAACGGCCGGAAGATCTTCGCGCGCTTCCTCGAGGGGCAGGGGCGCGAAGACCGGATCGCGGCGGTGCAGTACCTGAGGTTCCCGATCGGAACCGGCCCGCTCGACGGGCAGGCGCTCGCGTCGGGGCCGGCCCCGGTGATCCTGCGCGTCGACCACCCGGGCTATCGGGCAAGCGCAGTCCTGTCTCCCGCCATGTGTGCCGAGATCGCCGGCGACCTCCTCGACTGAAGGCCCTTTCGAGGCCGAATAGAATCCGCCCGTGCTCATCCATCTTCTCCGCCACGCAGAGGCCGAGGACGTCTCTCCGACCGGGAGGGACGCGGATCGCCGCCTGACCGAGGAGGGGAAGAAGCGCATGCGGTTGGTGGCGAAGGCGATCGCGTGGCTGGACCCCGGCTATGAAGTCGTGCTCGTTTCGCCCCTCGCGCGGGCGCGGCAGACGGCGGAGCCCGTCGCTGCGGCCTGCGGGTTCCTGCGGCCGTTCACGGAGACGCGGAATCTCGCCCCGAACGCCGACCCCGTCGAGGTCCTGCACGAGCTCGCCCGGCTGGGTCCTCAGTCGGTCCTCCTGGTCGGACACCAGCCCCATTTCGGCCGCCTGTTCGGACTGCTCGTCTCGGGCCGTTCCGACCTCGAGGTGCCGATGAAGAAGGCGGCGCTCGCGGCTTTCGAGGCGCCGGCCGACCCATCTCTCGGACCGGCCGAGCTGAAGTTCCTTCTCCCTCCTCGCCTCATGGAAAAGCTTCTGTAGTCAGGAGTTACGGCACGCATCGAATATTCTTGACCGGTTCCTGATAGGATCTTTGGTCCTTGGAGGGTCGATTTTCATTATGGGTAAAAGCGTTGCTCTCGGCTGCGTCGTCCTCGTCCTGGTCGGCGTTCTCGTCGTCGGCGGCATGGCGGCGGGCGCCTACAACAAGCTGAACGCCGCGGATCAGGGTGTCAGCGCGGGCTGGGCTCAAGTTGAAAACGTCTACCAGCGCCGGGCGGACCTCATCCCGAACCTCGTCGAAACCGTCAAGGGCGCGGCGAATTTCGAGAAGGACACCCTCACGCAGGTCATCCAGGCGCGCGCCTCGGCCTCGCAGGTCAAGCTCGACGCGAACTCGATCAAGGACCCGGCGGCCTTCGAGAAGTTCCAGAAGGCGCAGGACGGGCTCGGCAGCGCCATCGGCCGGCTCCTGGTGACCGTCGAGAAGTATCCCGAGCTGAAGGCGAACCAGAACTACCGCGACCTGCAGACGCAGCTCGAGGGGACCGAAAACCGCATTTCGGTCGAGCGTGGCCGTTTCAACGACGTCACGCAGGCCTACAACACGCTGCGCCGCTCGTTCCCGACGGTCATCGTGGCGAACTTCGCCGGTTTCAAGGATCGTCCGTACTTCAAGGGCGCGGAAGGCTCGGACAAGCCGCCGCAGGTCAAGTTCAACTGAGGCCAGGCGGCGGCACGGAGCGTTTCCTTCGGATTCTCTGAGAATGAAAAGAGGCGGCGGGAGTCGGCGGCGACGAATCGGCATGCTGCTCGCGGGGTTCTTCCTTTTCGAAGGAATCTTCGCGTCCGCTTCCGGAACTCCGGCTCTTCCCGCGAAGCCCAACCGCTACGTGACGGATCTCTCGGGCGCGATTCCCGCCAATCGTGCCGCGACCCTGAACGAAAAGCTCGCGGCCTTCGAGAGGGAGACCTCGAACCAGGTCCTCGTCTACGTTGACCGGAAGGTGCCCGAGGGGACGACGCTCGAGGAATTCGCGAACCGCGCGTTCCGCGCGTGGGGCGTCGGCCAGAAGGGCAAGTCCAACGGCATCGTGTTCTTCCTGTTCACGGGCGACCGGAAGATGCGCATGGAGGTCGGCTACGGTCTCGAGGGCGCCATCCCGGACGCCCGCGCGCACCGGATCGACACCGAGATCATCAAGCCTCTCTTTGAGGCGGGCGACGTCGCGGGCGCGCTCGACGCGGGGACCGACGCGATTCTCGCGGCGGCGCGCGGCGAGCCTTACAAGGGAACGGGAAGGACCGCCTCTGAAACGCAGCGGGCCGGCCGTCCCGCCCTCAAACTTCCGGTACTGCTCTTTCCCATCCTCTTCGTCTTCGGAATCGTCGTTTTCGTCGCCCTGATTCTCCGGGCCATGAGGCGGCGCGGCGGAGCCGGGGGCGGATCGTCGGGCTGGATCTCGTCGTCGGACTCTTCTTCTTCTTCTTCTTCTTCTTCTTCTTCTTCCGACTCTTCGTCGTCCGACTCGTCGTCCTCCTCGTCTGATTTTTCGGGAGGCGGAGGGGACAGCGGGGGCGGCGGCTCGAGCGATTGATGCTGATGTCGATGCGCTCCAGAATCCTCGCCCTCCCGCTCCTCGCCCTCGCCTGCGCGGGCGCCGCGGCGGGGCCCCCCGTGCCGCCCGTGCCGACGCGGTTCGTGACGGACAAGGCTGGCGTGATCGCGCCCGACGTGGCCGCGCGGCTCGAGGCGCAGCTCTCGAGCTTCGAGAAAGACACGTCGAACCAGTTCCTCGTCTACACGGAGACCGCCGTGCCGGACGGCACGACACTCGAGGAATACACGGTCGCGTGCGCGCCGGCGTGGAAGGCCGGGCAGACGCAGAGGAAGAACGGGATGATCCTGTTCGTCTTCCCCGGGTCGCGGAAGGCGCGCCTCGAGGTGGGGTACGGGCTCGAAGGCGCGATGCCCGACGCCCTCGCGCGCCGCGTCCTCGACGAGCAGGTGCTGCCGCGCTTCCGGGCGGGCGACTACTCCGGGGGAATCTCCTCCGGCGTCTCCGCGGCGATCGCGGCCACGAAGAACGAGTACAAGGGCACCGGCCGGGCGCGTGGGCAGCGGCCGGAACGGACCCTTCCTTTTCCGCTTCTTCTCGGTCTCGCGTTCGTCTTCTTTTTCGTGATCCTTCCGGCGCTCCGGCGCGGCCGCCGCGGGTATTCCTACATCGGAGGTGGCGGCTGGGGCTCGGGGGGATTCGGAGGGTTCGGCGGATTCGGAGGCGGGGGAGGAGGGGGAGGCGGCTTCTCGGGCGGCGGCGGCTCCTTCGGCGGCGGCGGCGCGAGCGGAGACTGGTGACGCATGGCGAAAACCGAAAAGGCGAAGTCGTTCTTCGACGGCCTCGATCGCCCGGCGATCGTCGAGGCCATTCAGCGGGCCGAGGCCAAGAGTCTCGGCGAGATCCGCGTCCACCTGCATCACGGCGCCGTGAACGACGCGAGAGCGGAGGCGGAGAAGGCCTTCCTGAAGCTCGGAATGGACAAGACGATCCGGGTCTCCGGATGCCTCGTCTTCATCGCCCCGGAGTCGCGCGCTTTCGCCGTGATCGGCGGCTCGGGAATCCACGAGAAAGTGGGCGACGCGTTCTGGATCGAGGCGCGGGACGCGGCTCGGGCCCGCTTCGCCGAAGGGAAGTTCACGGAGGGTGTCGTCGGCGCGGTGGACAGACTCGGCGACGCGCTCGCGCTCTTCTTTCCGAAGACGGGGCCACGGGACACGAACGAGCTGCCGGACGAGGTCAGCGAGGACTGACGCCGCTTTGACAGCCGTGTCGGGGTCTGGTATTTTTATCGGCCGTTTTGCTCGGGAAGTCGAGGTTAAGCATGTACGCAGTGATCCGGACCGGGGGCAAGCAGGTACGCGTCGCCGAGGGCGATGTCGTGCGTGTCGAGCGCCTCACGAAAGAGACCCTCGAGAAGGGCGCGGAGGTGTCGCTGACCGAAGTCCTCGCGATCGGCAAGGACGACGGCCTGCACCTCGGTTCCCCGCTCGTCCCCGGCGCGAAAGTGACGGGCGTCGTCGTGCGCGAGACGCGCGGACCGAAGCTCCTCGTCTACAAGAAAAAGCGCCGGAAGGGCTTCCAGCGCACCCACGGACATCGCCAGGATCTCGTCGAGATCCGCATCGCGTCCATCACGGCCTGATCGGGCAAGAGACGAACAGAAACCGAACCGAAATCAAGAGACGAAAAGAAAATGGCACACAAAAAAGGGCAGGGCTCGTCCCGCAACGGGCGCGACAGCAACAGCCAGCGCCTCGGCGTGAAGCGTTTTGCCGGCCAGCTCGTGTCGGGCGGCTCGATCCTCGTGCGGCAGCGCGGCACGCCTCTGAAGCCGGGCCTGAACGTCGGCCGCGCCAAGGACGATTCGCTCTTCGCGAAGGTGGACGGAATCGTGAACTTCCACGACAAGGGCCGCCTCGGCCGGTTCGTGAGCATCACGCCCTCGGCCGCTGCCGGCGCCGAGAAGTAAGACGATCGCCTCTTCATTTCCGGAGCCAGATTCTCTTCCTTTCTAAGCACGAAGGCGCGTCAGCGCCTTCGTAGAATTCCCTAAACAAGATGTTCATCGACGAAGCCATCATCCACGTCGCCGGGGGCGACGGTGGCAATGGCTGCGTCGCCATGCGGCGCGAGAAGTACGTGCCCCGGGGCGGGCCCTCGGGCGGGGACGGCGGAGACGGCGGCAGCGTCACTCTCGTCGCGGACGGCGGCCTCAACACGCTCTATCCCTTCCGCTTCCAGAAGCGGTTCGCCGCGGGCCGGGGCGGCCACGGGAAGGGCAACAACCGCCACGGCAGGAACGGGGCGGATCTTCCGGTCTCGGTGCCCGTCGGAACGATCGTGCGCGTCAAAGGCTCGGGAGAGATCCTCGGCGACCTCGTCGAAGAGGGCCGGACGCTGCTCGTGGCCCCCGGCGGAAAGGGCGGGAAAGGAAACGCCCGTTTCGCGACGTCCACGAACCGCGCGCCGCGGCGCGCCGATC